>JBJEAV010000196.1:0-12111 GCA_051869395.1 Prevotella sp. | reverse complement strand
TTGAGGTTTTTGATTAACCTTATAATAATATATATGGCATACGGCGTGTGCCGTGTGGCATTTGTGATGGAGAACTGGGGGATGTTCGCCCCGGATTTCCAATGGAGTTCTGTGCCCGAGATGCTGCATGGGGCATGGATGTTCGACACTTCCGCCATACTATATACCAATATCCTATATGCACTGCTGATGCTTATACCTCTGCATTATAAGGAGACAAGGCGATGGCAGATGACGGCCAAGTGGGTGTATATGACAGTAAATGGAGTGTGTATAGCAGCCAACCTCGCCGACTGCGTGTATTTCAAATACACCATGCGACGCACTACCAATACGGTATTCTCCGAGTTCAGCAACGAGGGCAATATCGGGAGTATCATCGGTGTGGAATTTCTTCGCCATTGGTATCTCGTTCTCCTCTTTATTATAATAATGTGGGGAATGTGGAAATTCTATTCCATGGATAGCGACATTAGGAAGAAAAACCACTCATGCAAACCAAGAGACAGAAAACTCCTGAGGTATTATGTCGTACAGACATTATGCTTCGGATTATTTATCCCTCTTTGTATCTGCGGAATGCGCGGGGGAGCAACAACTGCGGTACGTCCTATTACCATCAGCAATGCCAATCAATACGTAGCCCACCCCCAAGAAGCCGGAATTGTGCTCAACACCCCCTTCTCGCTTATCCGCACCATAGGCAAGAAAGTATTCGAGATTCCTGATTATATGACTGAGGAAGAAATGAATGCACTGTATTCACCCCTTAGAAATAATCAATTATCAATCATCAGTAATCAATCATCAAACAAGAACGTTGTGATACTGATAGTTGAGAGTTTCGGTCGCGAATATATCGGCGGCTACAACAAATGGCTCGACGGGGGAAAATACAAGGGATATACTCCTTTTGTGGATTCGCTGATGCAGCATAGCCAGACATTCCTCTACTCCTACTGCAACGGCAGGAAGAGTATCGACGGTATGCCGAGCATTCTTTCTGCAATACCGATGTTCGTAGAGCCTTTCTTCCTCACTCCAGCCTCGATGAACGACGTGAGCGGAATTGCGGGAGAACTGAAGAACAAGGGATATTATTCGGCTTTCTTCCATGGGGCGGAAAACGGCTCGATGGGATTCCAGGCATTCGCGCGAAAGACTGGATTCATCGACTATTTCGGCAGGACGGAATATGATGCCGACAAGAGATTTGGGGGCGACAAGGATTTTGACGGTATGTGGGCGATATGGGACGAACCGTTCTTGCAGTTCTTTGCCGCAAAGATGTCGGAATTCAAACAGCCGTTTGTGTCGGCAGTCTTCACTGCCTCGTCTCATCATCCATATACAATACCCGAGCAATACAAGGATGTTTATAAGGAAGAGGGCATCATTATACATAAGTGCATAAGATATACGGACAATGCCTTGCGCCTGTTCTTCGAGAAGGCAAAGACGCAGCCGTGGTATAAGAACACCTTGTTTGTAATAACAAGCGACCACACTAACCTGAGCGACCATGCGTATTATCAGACAGACTTAGGAGGATTCTGTTCACCGATAATCTTCTTCGACCCAAGCGGAGACATGAAGCCGGGAATGCGCAATGCCATAGCGCAACAGATTGACATCATGCCCACGATATTGTCTTACCTGGGATATGGCCGCAAGTATGTGGCTTTCGGTTGCGACCTGCTCACCACCAAGGACGAGGACACATGGGCGGTGAACTATCTCAACGGCATATACCAATACGTCAAAGGCGACTGGCTCCTGCAATTCGACGGACATAAGGCCAAGGCTCTATATAGATTCCGCACCGACCTTATGCTCAAAGACAACCTATTGTCGAAAGAGCCAAAGGTAGCGGCGGAAATGGAACGACAGGTGAAAGCCATCATCCAGTCGTATATGACGCGAATGGTGAGAAATCAGTTGACGCCATAACCAAAACGTCGCGCAGCAAAGCCCTGATATGGCGGTGCCTGCCTACCTCTAAGCGTTCTTTGAAATTAAATTTAACTCGTTTGGTTTTATCAGCAAAATGGAGACGCAACGGTATCATGAGTATGATAGGCGTAACACCGGCAAGCTTGTCATCTGACTTCCTTGCCTTTGTAACTCCAAAATTAGAGGATTAAGCACTCTGCAAAGTTACTAAAAATCAGCGAGCTATGCAAATTTTCAAAGAGCCATCTCGCTTTATAAAGTGTTAAAAATCAGTAATATAAAAGCACTGAAAACAGACACTTTTTTGAGCTGATTTTAATATCTATTTTGAACACCCTACCTTTCAGGGCTATAGTAATACATACCAAGGTAAAATCCTCCGTGGTCAACTCCAGGTGGTAAACGGATTTGCCGTGAGATGGGAGTTGTAGTAGCGACGGTCGCCTGTCACCTCGCGCTCGATGAATGGAGGGATTTCAAAGGGTTCATCCTCGGATGACAATTCCACCTCGGCAATCACGAGACCGTCGTTCTCGCCATAGAACTCGTCAACCTCGAAGATATGTCCGTCGGACATGGGCACAAGATATCGGGTCTTGTCGATAACCCCCGGTTGACAAAGCTCAAAGAGCTGTTCAGCATCATCGAGCGAAATCTCCTTCTCAAACTCAAATCGCGCCATACCGTTGGGCGAGGGTCCCTTGATAGTAAGGAACCCTCGTCCATCACGAATCCTTATCCTCACGGTCCTGCCGCTTTCGCGACAGATATATCCCTGACGGATGCGGCTCTTGGAGGCAGCCATCTGACGATAGTCAGTGGAATTAACCAAGAATTTTCTCTCTATCTCTATTGCCATTACATCATGATATAGACAGAATAGATAACGAAGCATATAGCCAAAAATACCAATACTCCGAAAATCCAGTTAACCACTTTCTTGCCTTCTTTCTCCTGTCGCGCCTGATAAGCGAGGCGACGTGCATTGTTTTTCTTGCTCATAGTTTTTTTATTTTTAGTTGTTCATTCCTAATTCCTCATTCCTCATCATTAACGGGGAACTCCATGAGATAAGCCTTGATGAATCCGTCGATTTTGCCGTCCATTACTCCATCCACGTCGGTTGTCTGGAAGTTGGTGCGATGGTCCTTCACACGGCGGTCGTCGAAGACGTAACTGCGGATTTGGCTTCCCCATTCTATCTTCTTCTTTCCAGCCTCAATCTTGGCCTGGGCTTCGAGACGCTTTTTCATCGCACGGTCGTAGAGTTGGGATTTCAGCAGTCGCATGGCATTGTTGCGGTTTTCGAGCTGCTTGCGGCTCTCGGTGTTCTCGATGAGGATTTCCTCCTCCTCACCCGTGTCGGGATCCACATACTGATAGCGGAGGCGCACACCCGTCTCCACCTTATTCACGTTCTGTCCACCGGCACCACCGCTTCGGAACAAGTCCCAACTCACCTTCGAGGGGTCAACATACACCTCGATGGTGTCATCCACAAGAGGCGACACAAACACACTGGCGAAGCTGGTCATGCGCTTGCCTTGGGCGTTGAATGGCGACACTCTGACAAGACGGTGAACACCATTCTCGCTCTTTAGATAGCCGTAGGCAAACTCACCGCCCTCAATTTCCATTGTGACGCTCTTGATACCAGCTTCATCTCCATCCTGAAGGTTGCTGATGGTCACCTTATGTCCGTGAGCCTCAGCCCATCGCTGATACATGCGCATAAGCATCGAAGCCCAATCCTGGCTCTCGGTGCCACCGGCTCCCGAGTTGATTTTCATCACACAGTCCATCGGGTCTTCCTTCTGTCTTAACATGTTCTTTAGTTCGAGGTCTTCGATGGCCTTGAGGGCTTTGGAGTAGTTGTCATCCACCTCCTCCTCGGTGACCATCTCCTCCTTATAGAAGTCGAAAGCCAGTTGCAGTTCGTCGGCACACGATTTCACCTCATTATATCCGTCAATCCATTTCTTGATAGACTTCACCTTTTTCATCTGCTCCTCCGCCCTTTTTGGGTCATCCCAGAAGTCAGGAGCCTGTGTGCGGAGGTCTTCCTCCTCAAATTCTATTTTCTTGCGGTCGATGTCGAGATAACGATGGAGCGCATCTGTGCGGTCCAGTATATCTTTCAGTTGTTCTGCAGTTATCATTGTTGTTTTCTTTCTTGAGGGAGAACTCCCTTAATTTTCTTCATACATCTTGTCAATCTCTTCCCTGTAGTTCTCGTTTATCACCCTTCGCTTGAGTTTGAGGGTGTTTGTCAGCTCTCCGTTTTCCATACTGAAATGATGGGGGATGAGAGTGAAACGCTTTATCTGCTCATAATGAGCGAGTTGCTGCTGTAGGGTTTCTATGCGCTCACCAATCATTGCGTTTATCTTGGGATTGGCACAGAGATCGTCACGGCTCTCAAACGCGATGTCGTTCTTGCGGGCATATTCCTCCAACAGACGGTATTCGGGGATTATCAATGCCGACACAAACTTGCGCTGGTCGGCAATGATTGCTATTTGGTCGATATACTTGTCCACGAGCAGAAGCGACTCAATCATCTGTGGGGCGATATATTTTCCGTTGGATGTCTTGAAGAGGTCTTTTATGCGCTCTGTGAGATACAGCTCACCGTCTTTTATATATCCGCAGTCGCCGGTGCGGAAATATCCGTCGGCAGTGAATGTTGTCTCGTTGAGGTCTGGACGGTTGTAATATCCCTTGGTGATAGTCTTTCCCTTGAGCAGCACCTCGCCCTCCTCACTGATTTTCACATCCACAACGTCGAGCGGTCTTCCCACCGAACCCACGGTGAACACATCGTCAAGCCGGTCGCACGAGACAGTGGCGAGACTCTCCGTCAGTCCATATCCCACCACCATGTTCAGGCCAATGGAATGTACAAACTCCTCAACGTGAGCCGACACCGTGGCACCGGCCGTTGGGAAGATATTCGGATTGGTCAATCCCAACTCCTTGCGCACCATGCTGAACAATGTCTTGTTGATGGCCTCATATTCCAGATGGAGCATTAACGGCGGACGCTTTCCGCGGCTGACATATTCAATGTTATGCTTGCGTCCCACGGCAAGTCCGTTATGGAATATCTTTCGCTGAAGTGCGCTCGCGTTGTCAATCTTCTCCATCACACCCGTATAAACCTTCTCCCAGAATCGCGGGACAGCCGACATACTCGTTGGATGAGTCTCGCGCATCGACTGCTGCACGTCCTGCGGATATGTGTTCACAATCATCCTTGCTCCCACCGACATTCCGAGCAACGTCCAGCCCTTCTCGAAGATATGCGCAAAGGGCAGGAAGTTGAGCACACGGTCATTATCACCCACGGGCACTGCCCTTTGGTTGGCCTCCAGTGCGGCATAATATTGCCCGTGACTTAGCATCACGCCCTTGCTGTCGCCCGTTGTTCCGCTTGTATATAATATGTTGGCAAGGTCGTCCATCGATGCCTCAGCCTGCAGCTTATCTACCTCAGTCTGTCGGGGTAGTCCCTCGCCCAATTTCAGAAAATCGTCGAAATACAATGCGTTGGGGTCGTGACTGCTGATGCGAACAGTCTTGTCGAAGATGATAATACGCTCCAATGTCGGGCAAAGCGCGAAGATGCGATGCGCCTTGTCATATTGGTCCTGCTCGCCCACGAAGAGGAACCTTACCTGGGCATCATTCACCATAAACTGAATCTGCTGCTCACTGCTTGTGGCATAAAACGGAATCGTGACAGCCCTTATGCCCCATGCGCCAAAGTCGCAAAACAGATATTGCGCACTGTTATTAGAGAAGATGCCGATGTTCTCCTGCACCTTCACCCCGAGATTGAGCAAGGCGTTAGACACTTGCTTTACCGTGGCCGAGAGTTGGTTCCACGACAAAGACTTCCACTCAGAACCTCCAAAATCCTTGTAGATAATCTCCTCGCGGTCGCCATAATTCTTGGCTTGCTCGTGAACCAAAACCGATAGATGACAATTTACTTTCATCGCTGTATATTTAAAAATTTAATGCAAAAATACTAAATCTTAGGCAAACTACAAAACAATTTGCAAGAATATTTTGTTTTCGGGCATTTTTTTCCGTAGTTTGTTTTGTTTTTCGGGCATTTTTGTATAACTTTGTCCCAAAATTCTAACTATGAACATGAATTACGATAATTATACCGACAAGGCCGTGGCCCTGTTGAGCCGACTGATATCCACACCGTCGGTGAGCCGTGATGAGAAAGCGGCTGCCGACATAATGCAGGAATATATCAGCGGGATGGGATTCGAGGCTCATCGTGAGGAAAACAACGTGTGGGCTTTATGTCATGATTTCGACGAAGGCAAGCCCACTGTCCTGCTCAATGCACATATAGACACCGTGAAACCGGCTGCCACATGGACCCGCGACCCTTTCAAGCCTGAGGTTTCCGACGGAAGGCTTTATGGCCTTGGGAGCAATGACTGTGGCGGTGGATTGGCATCTCTGCTCCAGGTGTTCGGGATTCTCGACGGTAGCGAGCGCAATTATAATCTTGTTTATCTCGCCTCAGCCGAGGAGGAGGTGTCGGGAAAGAACGGATTTGAGCGTGCCCTTCCATTGTTGCCTATTATTGATGTGGCGATAGTGGGCGAGCCTACGGGTATGCAGCCTGCCATTGCCGAGAAGGGGTTGATGGTGGTGGATTGTTTTGCCCACGGCAAGACTGGTCATGCAGCTCGCGATGAGGGAGTGAATGCCTTATATATTGCCATGGATGACATCGAATGGATTCGCAAGCATAAGTTCAAGAAAGTCAGTGAATTGCTTGGTCCAACAAAGATGACCGTCACCATCATCAATTCGGGCACCCAGCACAATGTCATTCCCGACAACTGCGAGTTCACCATCGACATCCGCACCAACGAGTTCTATCGCAACGAGTTTGTGTTGTCGCATCTGCAGAAGCATCTTAAGAGCGACTGTCGAGCGCGCTCCTTCCGCCTCAGTTCGTCGAGGATTGACCCCGGACATCCTATCGTCAGGCGATGTGTGTCGATGGGGATGACTCCCTTCGGCTCGCCCACTCTCTCCGACCAGGCCCTGATGCCGTTTCCCTCTCTGAAACTCGGTCCGGGGGAGTCATCGCGCTCCCACTCTGCCGACGAATATATATGTATATCCGAAATCCGAAATGCCATTGAGACGTATGTCTCGCTGCTCGACGGACTGGAGATTTAAAATAAAAAAACGATATATGAAAAAACTACTTTTGACCTATTTACTATTGACAATCAGCACCCTTGCCAATGCCAAGGGCGAATGGTGGACGGAGGCTGAGGACGCTTCATCCACTGTTACGACCAAGGACGGAGTGACCACCATCATCGCTCCCAAGGGACTGACCCTATGGAACAAAAACAGGATGACGGGCAACACCATCATCGAATATGACGCACGCATTGTCTCCAACCCACAATTCCGTGATGACAAGGGCAATATCCGCATCAGCGACCTCAACTGCTTCTGGATGGCTGACAAATGCGGAGGATATGGAGGAAAGTTCGCCAATAACTATGCGCTGAAGATGTATTATATGGGCTATGGAGGGAATTGGAACACCACCACCCGCTTCCGCCGATACACAGGATATGCGCCATCGGTGGATAAGGAATGGCTGAAGCCCATCATCCTGCGCGAATACACCGATGCCGACCATCTCATCAAGGCCGACCACTGGTATCACATCCGACTGGAGGCCATCGACGGAAGGGTGAGATATATCATCGACGGAGAATGTCTTGTGGATTTTATCGACCCGCACCCCCTCAAAAGCGGATATTTCGGATTCCGCACCACCCTCGCACATGCCGAAATGAAAAACTTCACATATTCCTGCTGCAATCCCGACAAAGACGGTATCACGCTCAAATGGATTGGAGGCAAGGGACAGGGAGCGGTAACCTTTGGAGTGCCCTTCGGCCAAGGGGAGATCAGCAGTGGCGACAATGGCTTTATATTGAAAACCGACAAGGGCGAGACCATCGACTACGAGACACGCACGCTTGCATCATGGCCCGACGGAAGCACAAAGTGGCAGGCTTTCACTGCCGTCATACCGCAAGGCGTTGACTCGTGTGTTCTCTCCATTGAAAACATAAAAAACAAATCCGCAAAGCATATATCTTCCACAAACGATGATTTTGATTACTCTCTCCGCAGGCCGCAGGCGGGACGCCTGCGCTCCCAGAGGCATCCGCATAATAACGATGCGGGGGAGGGTATTAATGATGTCGAGGGTATTGTTCCTCCGTTCTCCGTCACACTCAATCATAGGATATGCACAATTAGAGAGCATATCATTGAGCGTCAGGGACTTATCAGCAATGTACATAAATACACCGGCGACAATTTCATAATCCGTGCATATACATGTCGCGGAAGCAGACAAGTGAAATTCGTGCATACACTGCTCGTTGACAGCACCCTCAACAAAGAGGGCCTCAACGAACTCTCAATCCACTTCAAGGTGCCCATGCACGGAGAGGCTTACGAGAGATACATCCGGTTTGACGACCGCAGACCGATGTCGGTTCAACCCCTCATCGCCCGACGTCCCATCAACATGGAAAACAAAGACCCTCACACGCTTCACGCCCTCCAGCATATCGCGAAATGGGACGGATTCCGCCTCAGCCAACTCTCGCCCAACGGCTATTCAATAAGAAAGCGCGCCACAAGCCTCACCCCATGGATTGGCACTATCGAGGGCACGAGAAGCAACGGACGTGTGGAGATTGGCGACAGCACGTCAGCAACGGTTTTCCGCCTGAAGGATTTTTGGCAAAGCTATCCCTCCACACTGCAGGTAGATAACGCGAGGGGCGATTCAGCCACTGTCACCATCTCGCTCTATCCCCCCGAGGCAGAGGCATTCAGTTTCGCCCATTATGACACCATCGCCCACTCGCTCGAATCCTCCTATGAGGATGTGCAACCGGGGATGAGCACTGCATGGGGCATCGCGCGCACGAGTACATTATATATAAATCCCGACTCCGACGAGGAGAGCATCCTGATGCCCACTCCAGCCTATCTCCACCGCAAGAGGGCTTTCGGAATATGGAGCCTGCCTGTCGTCGAGAACAGTCGCGACTCGCTCGTGGAGACCACCCTCTGTGGCATAATGGACTTCTACGAAAGGGAAATCGAGCGCAACGGATGGTATGGATTCTTCAACTATGGCGACGTGATGCACGGATATGACGCAAGTCGCGACCAATGGCGGTATGACGTGGGAGGATATGCCTGGGACAACACCGAGTTGGCTTCGCCCTCGATGTTCTGGTATCAGTTCCTGCGCACTGCCGACCGCCGTATTTGGCAGATGGCGGAGGCGATGACGCGCCATTGTTCCGAGGTTGACACTTATCACGCCGGACCTCATGCGGGACTTGGAAGCCGTCACAATGTGGTGCATTGGGGATGTGGTGCCAAGGAGTCGAGGATAAGTGAGGCTTGGTGGAACAGGTTTATGTATTATCTCACTGCCGACGAGCGTCTTGGCGACATCATGCACGAAGTGGCTGATGCCGACACCTTATTATATACTCTCGACCCCATGCGTCTGGCACAACCGCGGGAGAAATTCCCCTGTTCGGCTCCCGCACGCCTGAGGATAGGTCCCGACTGGATGGGTTATGCCTCCAACTGGCTAACGGAATGGGAGCGCACGGGCAATCTGAAATATCGCGACAAACTGCTCGCAGGCATAAACTCCATAGTCAGCCTGCCCCATCATTTCTTCCAGGGTCCGATGGCATTGGGATATGACCCATCGACTGGCGTCATCTCCACCGATATGCCCGATGAGCAGACCACCAATCATCTCATGCCCATCATGGGAGGATTCGAACTAATCAACGAGCTTCAGCTGTCTATAGACAATCCGCAGTTCTTCTATCTTTGGCGCATGCACAACAGCCAATACAAGGAGAAGGCATTCGAGATAAAGCGCAACAAGTTCAGGATTCCGCGACTGCAGGCTTATGCCGCATGGCAGGGGAACGCCCCCAACGCCCGGGCAGCCTGGGAGAGTCTTTTGGGCAATCTCCCCCTCGCGCCCAAGCCCACACTATGGACCAACGATTGCGCCACATGGACTATGGATGCGATATTCATGCAGGAGACGCTGAGGGGATTTGGGTATTGAGTTTTAAACACAAAGACACAAAGGAACGAAGGTCTTTCTTTGTGTTTAAAATAACATCACTAAATGGTTCTTGTAACAAAATAAAAAATACAACTCTTATGAAAATAAAAAACAAATTATTTGCAGCATTTATGGCAGTCGCACCATTGGCGACATGCAATGCACAGACGGTGGTGAATGATGCCACCACACCGCTTCACCTGATGAAGCCGGCATACAAATTCAACTATGGAGTGCCCGACCGAAAAGACGTCAAGGCAAGCATCGACCGAGTCCTCAACTATCTCGACAAGTCCACCTTCGCCGAACTCGACGAGACGGGAAAACACTTGCGCAAGGGCGACTTCCGACTCACGTCCTACGAGTGGGGAGTCACCTATTCGGCCATGCTCAGGGCGGGCGAGACCACAGGCGATGAACGCTATACAAAATACGCCATCGACCGCATGAACTTCCTCTGCGAGCAAGCTCCGAGATTCATCAAGATGAAGGAGAAAGGCGAGAAAATCGACAACCTCATGGAACAGGTGGTGTCGCCCGATGCCCTCGACGATTGTGGGGCCATCTGTTGTGCAATGCTCAAGGCAAAAGACGCCAAGGGCAAGAACAACGAACAACTGTGGAATGAGCAGATAGCGAGATATTACGACTTCATCGCCAACAAGGAATATCGTTATACCGACGGACAGTTTGCGCGACTGCGTCCCGTGAAGAACACGGTGTGGCTCGACGATATGTTCATGGGCATTCCCGCCCTTGCCTTCAATGGCGACTGGAATGAGGCAGTGCGCCAGTTCCGCCTGTTCCGCGAAAAGATGTGGGTGGGCGAGAAGTCGCTCTATCGCCACGGATGGACACCCACTGAATCGGGGTATCACCCGTCGTTCTTCTGGGGTAGGGCCAACGGATGGGCATTGCTCACGGCATGCGAGTTGCTCGACGTGCGCGAGGACGGGTATATCCTCGACTGCTTCAGGCAACACCTCAACGGACTCATGCCCCTGCAATCGTCAGACGGAGCATGGCACCAGTTGCTCGACCGCAACGATACTTATCCCGAAACCTCCTGCACTGCCATTTATGCCTACTGTCTCGCCCATGCCATCAACAAGGGATGGATTGAGGCTGAGCCATATATCGGTCAGACTCTCCTCGCCTGGAACTATGTGTCGGCCCACATCACCGAGGGCGGACAGGTGGAGGGCACATGCGTGGGCACGGGTCTT
Organism: Prevotella sp.; assembly: GCA_051869395.1. GTDB lineage: Bacteria > Bacteroidota > Bacteroidia > Bacteroidales > Bacteroidaceae > Prevotella. Next base: position 741 of record JBJEAV010000196.1, on the reverse strand, counting down.
GCCTTCGATCCCGCGTTTTATGCCTATCGTCCCGTCAACAACTATGCAGCCCATGGCTATGGTCCCGTGATATGGGCAGGAGCTGAGATATATGCCCTACTCTCCACCCACTGCATCAAGACCAACGACAGTGCCGTCCACTATTATCCCGTGGACCCCAACACCGACGAGCCAATCTTCTATGTGGAGTAACCGGGGTAACCGAGGATAACAAGGGGTAACAAGGTAACATTAAATCAACACCCTCCCGTCACCCTGAATACAATGCGGAACGACCCCTCGTTATAGCTCGTGCTCGTGATGCGGAATGACCCTATCTCGCCCGTGGATTCCACATGCTGGCCTATACACGGACACACGTCATAGTCTCCGATTCTCACGAGTCGTAAGGTCTCGCTCGCGTCATCCGGCAACTTGTCGAGCTTCACCCCCTCGGGGATATTGTCACGGGTGACGAATTCGTAGGTCACGGGCAGGTCGGCAGCAATCAGTTCATTGATTTTCCGCTCTATATCCGCTACCTGTTCCGCGGTCGGACATTCGGGCAAGTCAAAGTTTATCTTGCTCTTTTTTCTCTCGATATGCGCATTCCTCGACCTCTCACATCCGAACATCCTCACCATAGTCTGGTTGAGCAGATGTTCGGCCGTGTGCGAGGGCCGATGCTCACTTTTGTTATGTTCATTCAATATTGGCTGTTCCATAATCTCATATATAATCCTAACTAATCATTTGCAAAAT
>JBJEAV010000195.1:0-12115 GCA_051869395.1 Prevotella sp. | reverse complement strand
GCGAGTTCAACTACTCCAACTATCAGCAGGTGTATGTGCTGCCTGAGGATGTAGTGAAGGACAACATCGCAGCCAAGGTTGACAACGGGGTGCTGACCATCACCATGCCTAAGGTCACCAAGGACGAGGTGAAGAAGATCCAGCGTCAGATAGACATCGCATAATTTTTTAGTTATATCAAAAAGAAAAGGGCTGTTCCATGAATATTGGAGCAGCCCTTTATTTATGCCTATAGGCTGACGCTTATAAATGTATGACAACAGTTATCTGAAAGTATTGTCTATAGGCAAAAACTTTTTTTATCCCATAAATACACTTTTTCCCTATTTTTCTTTGTACATTTAAAAAAAAACATTATCTTTGCAGCGAAATTGCGTAATGGTGACATAAGGCAACAAATCAAAAAAACAATTTAATCTTTATAATATTATTTATTTTAAACAACTAATTAAAAACTTATGGAAAAGCTATTTAGACTATTCCTGACTATGGTCTGCCTTGTAGGATTATTGCCGGCACATGCGACCTTTAGGGACATCAAGCTTGACCTCACAGGCGGTAATTTCTTCACCGACACTGAGAAAACCGCCCAGTCAAGCGTGTCATTTGGAATTGCCATTGCCGACGACGGCTCTGCCACAAGGGTTGCCGCCGACGATGCGAGTGCTAACATTGTGCTAAGCGGAAAGTATCATTCCGACGAACACGGTTGGGGCAACTTCTCTGCCAAGGTGGCAGTGGAAGGTCCCGTAAGGGTAAGTATGGGCACATGCGCCTATGGTGGCGATGTGACTATCAAGGATGCAGGAGGAAACGTGGTTGGCACGTTCAACATCAACAACGGCACCTGCTATCACAACGACAAAACCAACAACATTGCCTCCACTATATATAAAGGTGAGGCAACGACCCTGACAATCAGCGGCGGCAGCTATACCCCGTATTTCGCCGTTGAGGCTGTTGACCCGGCTGACTTGGTTGAGAGCAAGACAGCCACATTCTCTCTCGGCGATTACGCCGACTGCGGTGTCGCTCCTGCTGCCATCACGGCTGACGAGGGCACGGCAATCACTATCCCCGGAAACTTCACGATGTACAAGGAGGGATACACGCTCACGGGCTGGACTGACGGTTCAAACACTGTTGCACTGGGTGCGGAATACACTCTCAGCGACAATGTCACCCTCACTCCTGTATTCACACAGAACTCGAAGTCTCTTGCCGACCGCACTGAGGCTATAACACTGAAATGGGATTTCCAGCGCAAGAACGGTGCTCCGACAGTAGGCTACCAGAACGCAACGGGCATTTGGGTTACACAAGCCAATATCGCAGGAGAAACAATCGATGTCAAACTTGACTTCGACACCAACAACGGAGGCAAGATTGCCAACGGCAACTGGACAGACTGGTGCCAGATGAACGGCGGCACCAAGCTCACCATTCCTTCAGCAAAGGGAACTGTGGTAAGCATGGAGGCATACGGAGCCATAACTACGACCACCATTGACGGACAAAGCGACTATACTTCCGGCAATACAATAAACTACACCATAGCAAGCTCTGCCGAAACTATCGACATCGTTATCGGCGACGGCTCATACTACCGCTACATCCAGGCAGTGCTTCCCGTTGTGGAGCAGGGCGGCGAAGGCGGCAAGACATATACCGACGAACCGGTAAGCGTGGTTTATGCAATGAGCGACATAAACAACCCCGGAGATTGCACCGCCACTCTTGACGACGTATTCTCTACATTGGCATTCGACTCAGGCGACGCCACTCTCACCGGCACTGCCATTGTCACCATGACAGACGGCACTGCCACCGACGTGAAGGGTATAAAATTCAAGCCTGCCGGCTCTACACAGAAGCTGACATGGTTTGTGCGCCCCGCCATGGGTCTGACCTTCACTCCCACCAGACTTGAAGGATATATCAACCGCTGCGGCACTGACGCTGAGAAGGGTGTGAAAGTGACTGCACAAAAGGCTGACGGAACAGAGGTGGATCTTGGCACTTACACCGCCTGGCGCCAGGGAAAGAGCACATCCTCGAAGGCTTACGACAGCGAGGCTGTGTATAAGTATGACATTACGCTCACCGCTGAGCAGCAGGCAGAACTCGCAGGAGCCGACGGTTTCTATCTATATGCCACCATTGGTGTCAGCTCTGCCAAGGAAGGCCTTTTCGGACGCGTAACCATAGACGGTACTGTAAGTGGCACTATGGTTGCCGTGAACAAATATTCACTCACCTTGGCTGCCAACCCGACTGAAGGCGGAGAGGTGTCAATTTATCCAAAATCGGATGAATATCTTGAGAATGACGAGGTGCAGCTCACTGCAACCGAGAACTTCGGCTATGACTTCGTCAACTGGACCAATGCTGCCGGCGAAGTGGTTTCAACTGACGCTAAGTTCAAATATACCGTAACAAGCGACGAAACCCTCACCGCCAACTTCAGGCAAGTAAACACCTACGCTTTGGATATCGCCGTGGAGGGTGGTGCCAACGACTATATGGTAAGCCTCTCACCAGCTCCTACGGTAGTGGATGGAAAGAACATGTATGAGGAAGGCACAAAAGTTGTGATTTCAGCTTCTTCTAACCCAATACTCACTTTCACCAACTGGAGCAATGGAGAGACATCTGCCGAGATGGCTGTCACGATGAATGAGGACAAGAGCTTCACGGCTTCTTATGCCGCCATCGACTATCTTGCCGGTTGGGATTTCATCCGTCCTGGCAATGCTGGTCGTGCCGCTGACTTCGCTGCTGCAGACAACGACGCTGCAAGTCTCGTGATGCTCAATGAGGGTGGCGAAGCAAAGAGTTGGCTCGACAAGAGCCAGCAAGCTGCCGGAGGCTACGAAGGCCGTCCAGGTGCCGTATGCTGGGTGGCAGGTAGCTCAAATGGCGATGTAGGTCACCATCACTGGCAGACTTGCGTGAACGCAACTGCATTCACTGACCTTAAGGTGATAACCGCTATGGTTTACAACTACAACGCTTATCCCACTCAGAGCATAGAATATTCTCTCGACGGCGAGACATGGACATCTATTGGCAAGCTCACTATCGAGGGCGCAAAGAAATGGACTGACGGTACATTCTCACTGCCTGCCGATGCCAACAACAAGGACAAGGTATATATCCGCTGGATTAGCGACAAGACTTCTACCGTAACAGGCAGCAGCTCTGCCAACGACGGTATCACTCTCGGCGCTTCTTATATCATCGGAACAGCCAAGCTCATTGACGACGGCACTGCCCCAGTGCTTGTCAGCTCAGTGCCTGTGAACGGAGCTGAGGGAGCGTCAGCCAATGGCAAGGTGGTACTCACATTCGACGAGAAAGTGAAGTTGACCGATGCCGCCAAGGCCACTATCGGCGACATGGAATTGCCGATGACTGCAAGCGGCAAGACTGTCATCTGCGAATACAAGGGTCTTGCATACTCTACCGACTATCAGTTCAAGTTGGCAGCCGGTTCTGTAGCCGACCTCACCGACAATGCCATTACCAGTGACATCGTCATCAACTTCCAGACCAAGATTAAGCCTGCTGTGGCAAAGGGCACATACGACTTCATCGTTCCTAATGACGGTACAATCACCGAGGCTCTCGCCGCTGCAAACGCACGTGGCACCAACGCCACTGAGCGTTTCCGCATTCTCATCCTCAACGGCAACTATGTATTTGACACTAACGGCACTACCACCGGCGGTGACGGACAGACATATCCCGACCCACGCTCTTACCTCAACTCGCCGTACGTATCGTTTATCGGACAGTCGATGGAAGGCGTGGTAATCACCAACCAGACTCCTGACGCAACTTGGGACAACGGTTTTGGACAGGCTTGTCCTCTCGAAGGCATAGGCAACGGTGACGTGCTCATCATCAACAAGGACGGTCACGACGCTTACTTCCAGAACCTCACCATGAAGTCATCCATGGGAGACGCCCACGGACGTGACATCGTGCTCAACGACAAGTCGAACCGCACCATCTTCAAGGACGCATGCCTTTGGGGATATCAGGATACATACGTTTCCAACAACCAGTCGGGTAAGTTCTACTTCGAGGGTGGCGTGCTCCGCGGACGCACCGACTACCTCTGCGGCAAGGGCGACGTCTTCTATAACGAGGTGACACTCCAGCAGTGCGGCACCGGCGGCTATCTCGCCGTTCCTTCACAAGCAAAGAACTACGGTTACGTATTCCAGAACTGCTACATCAAGAAGGAGACATCTGATGTCTCGTTCTATCTCGGTCGCCCATGGGGCAGCGGCACTCCTACCGCCAGCTTCATCAACACCAAGATGGACGCTGCACCGATTGGCAACGGTTGGGCAGACATGAGCGGCGGCTGGCCGAAACGATTTGCCGAGTATAACTCTTACCTCATATCAGGCACAACGCTCGACCTCTCCGGACGTCGCACATCATGGACAGACAAGGAAGGCGCAACGCATGACAACGACCCGATTCTCACCATCGACGATGTACAGGCAATGTCACTCGACAAAGTGATGGGACAGGATGACGATTGGGATCCGACAGCTCTTACTGAGCAGGCCTCCGCTCCTATGAACGTTATCATCAACACCGACACCAAGACGTTGACATGGGATAACAGCGATTATGTGTTCTGCTGGGTAATATTCAAGAATGGCACCTATGTAGCTAACACTACCGAGCCTTCATACGAAGTTGACGATGCCGCAGCCACATGGTCAGTGCGCGCCGCCAACGAGATGGGCGGTTTGAGCGAGGCTGCAAACGCCACTGTTCCAACTGCCATCGACTTCATTAACGCCTCTGATGTCAAGTCAGTGGAATACTACAACCTGCAGGGTATCAAGGTTAACAAGACCTACAAGGGCACTGTGATTAAGATTGAGACTCTTGCCAACGGCAAGAAAGTGATAACCAAGGTCAACTGAATCTTGTGTTAGATTCAGTTACTTTTCAGACAAAGACCTCCGTAGCACCCCTGCCGCGGAGGTCTTTTATTATTATGTATCAGTTTTCCTGTCATTTCCTTTGTACTTCCATTAATTATTTGTAACTTTGCCGCAAATTTACGTATTATCATATACTGAGGATGAAGAATAACAACAACGAACGCATGGAGTTGCCTATATGGCTGGCCCTTGCCCCACTGCTGTTGCTAATGGCAATGTTGGTGTTCACTATACGTGCCTACGGCGGCGACTCACTGAGCGGACCGAGCCAGATAGTGATGCTGGCGGCATCGGCTGTGTGCTGCATTATCGGCATCGGGGCGGGCAAGGTGAGATGGCACGAATTTGAGAGTCAAATAGCCAAGAACATATCCCACGTGTCGTCGGCATTGATAATCCTGCTGTTTATCGGAGCGTTGGGAGGCGCATGGATGGTGAGCGGTGTGGTGCCGATGATGATTTATTATGGTCTTGACATAATACATCCGAGCGTGTTCCTTGCTTCCACGTGTGCAATAAGTGCCGCCGTGAGTGTGATGACGGGCAGCTCGTGGACCACTATCGCCACCATCGGTGTGGCTCTGATGGGCATCGGCAAAGCACAGGGATTCGACGAGGGATGGATAGCGGGAGCCATCATAAGCGGAGCGTATTTCGGCGACAAGATATCGCCGTTGTCCGACACCACGGTATTGGCATCGAGCGTATGCCACGTCAATCTTTTCTCCCACATCCGATATATGATGATTACGACGATTCCCTCGTTCTCTATTGCTATGCTGATATTCTTCATAGCGGGATGGTCGCATACGGCAACGGAGACGGCACACTTGGCAGCTTGTCAGGAGGCTATCGTGGGGAGATATGACATCAGTCTGTGGCTGCTTATTGTTCCCGCAGCCACTGCTGTAATGATTGTCAGGAAGTTGCCTGCATTGGTGACTATGTTTGCCTCCACGTTGATGGGAGTGGTGTTTGCGTTGATATTCCAGGCGGATGTCGTAGCGGAGATTGCCGATGGAGACATGTTTAGAGGTGCCATGCAGGCTGTGTATGGAGGGACGGCGATAAAGACCTCTGACACGATGCTCGACGAACTGGTGGCGACGAGGGGTATGGAGGGAATGCTTTCCACAGTGTGGCTGATACTTTGCGCCATGTGTTTCGGTGCTACGATGACGGCGGGCGGCATGACGGCTGGCATCACCCGACTGTTCACGCGATTTGCCCGTGGGCGCACTTCCACAGTGTCGTCAACTGTAGCTACGGGACTTATGCTTAACACCACTGTGGCTGACCAATATATGGGCATATTGCTTTCGGGAAACGTGTTCCGCGAGATATACGACAAGAACGGATTGGAACGCCGACTGCTTAGCCGTGCCACGGAGGACTCGGTGACTGTGACATCGGTGCTTATTCCGTGGAACTCATGCGGTATGACGCAGAGCACGGTGCTCGGTGTAGCTACTCTCACCTATCTGCCCTACTGCTTCTTCAATCTCCTCAGTCCGCTGATGAGCATCATCATTGCCATTACGGGATACAGGATTAGATTAAGAATGAGGAATGAGGAATTAGGTATTAACAATATCCCCGAACGGGTATAAGATGTTAAATAATCATATATTTTATACCTTTTAGGGTATAGTTTGAGAGATTATTATTATCTTTGTACCCGATAAGGTATAAAAGACAATGAATATGGATATGCAACTGTCTGTTTTCGTCAAAGATATGCGACGTGAACACTCGCTCACCCAAGAGGACCTCGCTGCCAAGGCTGGCGTGGGACTCAGATTCGTGCGCGACCTGGAACAGGGTAAGCAGACGCTGAGAATGGACAAAATCAACCAGGTGCTCGCACTGTTCGGTAGGGAAGTCGGGGCGGTGGTGAAGGATTTAAAAAATTAAAATATTAAAATATTAAAATATTAAAAAAATAAAGAATTAAAAAATTAATGGATTAAAGGGTTAAATTGGAATGAAGAGGGCTAATGTTTATCTGCATGAAAGACTGGCGGGAGTGCTGACTGAAGACGAGAAAGGGTTCGGATTCAGGTATCTCGACAGTTATCTCAATACTGACGATGCCGAGGCTATAAGCCTTACACTGCCGCTGCAAGAGGAAGAATACCGTGACACGGTGCTCTTCCCATTCTTCGACGGACTCATACCTGAGGGATGGTTGCTGAATATAGCAGAAAACAGTTGGAAGATAAACCAGCGCGACCGCATGTCGCTACTGCTCGCTTGCTGCAAGGACTGCATTGGAGCTGTAAGCATTGTTCCTGATGAATCCAATATATAAAAAATACAAGGTAATATGTGTGAGAGATGTCTTTATTGCTATAAGGAGCTGAAGGAAGGACAGGTGGACTATCATCCCGCCTGCTCCAAGAAACTCTTTGGCACAAAGACTCCACCACGACTGCCATTCGTTAGAAGCGAAATTGGCGAACTGGCAAAACAGGTGGTGAGAAGCCAGACCACGCTGACCGGTGTACAGGCAAAACTTTCACTCGACGTTAACCGCGGAGGCAAGAACGAACCTGACCGATTTACTATTGTGGGATTGTGGGGACGATATATCCTCAAACCGCAGACGGAGGCATACCGTTGTCTGCCTGAAATTGAAGACCTCACGATGCATCTCGCAGAAGTGGCAAAGATTGCGGTTGTGCCTCATGGAATGATACGATTTGCCGACGGTGAGCTTTGCTATATAACCCGACGCATTGACAGAACACCAGACGGAAAGAAAGTGCCAATGGAGGATATGTGCCAGCTGACGGAACGACTGACCGAATATAAATACAAGGGGTCATACGAGCAAATAGCCAAGCATATAAGAAAATTCTCCTCGGTGGCGCAACTCGATCTCGTGAACTTCTGGGAGGTGGTTGTCTTCTCATGGATTACCGGAAATGCCGACATGCACCTGAAGAACTTCTCGCTCTACAATACCGGACACGGATATACTCTCACTCCGGCATACGACCTTCTCGCCACTACACTCATCATGCCCGAAGACCCGGAAGAACTTGCACTCATGCTCAACGGCAAGAAACGCAAGCTAAGACGCAGTGACTTTGTAAAGTCGATGACGCTCTCAGGACTTAACGAAAAGGTTATCGAGAATATCGCCAAGAAGTTTAGACGCGCATTACCTAAATGGCTCGACTTTATCAACCGGTCCTTTCTGCCTGAAGACCTGAAACGCGCATACAAGCATCTGATTCTACAGAGGGTGATAATGCTAAGATGAAATATTTCTAAATTTACTAACTATATATAATATGAATAAAACAATGAAACCTATCTGTAAACTTTCAATGCTCGCACTCCTAAGCATTCCCTTGGGACTGCAGGCTCAAAGACATCGCCCGCAAAGCGATTTCACTACTGACACACTGATGGTGCACGACCCCGTGATGGCCTTAGAGAACGGAACGTATCACATCTACAGCACCGGCACAGGACTTCAACATGCCACATCGAAGGACTTGAAGACTTGGACAGTGAAAGCCACTCCTGCAATGAGTGTCATACCGAAATGGACGCACGACTCCGTAGCCGGATTCCGCAATCACGTATGGGCTCCCGACATAATCAGATACAAAAACAAATGGTGGATGGCATACAGTTGCTCTACATTCGGCAAGAACACATCGGTTATAGGACTTCTGTCGGCACGCTCGCTCGATGCGGGGGAGACTTGGAACGACGAAGGAGCAATCGTATGCTCACGCGAGGGAAGGGACAACTGGAACGCCATCGACCCCAACTTCGTTATTGACGACAACGGTGAGCCTTGGCTGACATTCGGCTCGTTTTGGGACGGCATACAGCTTGTGAAACTGGACACTACAATGCACATTGCCAAAGGAGAAAGGATGAAGACTATCGCAAGGAGAAAGCACGTGGACACAATGGAGAATCCAGTGGAGGCTCCTTTTATCTTCAAGCATGGCGGGTATTACTACCTGTTTGTATCTTGGGACTACTGTTGCCAGGGCATGAAGAGCACATACAAGGTGGTAGTGGGCAGAAGCAGAAATATCGAAGGGCCATACCTCGACCGCAACGGCAAGGATATGGCTGACCTTGGAGGAACATTGATAATAGAGGGCGACAAGAAGGAGTTTGAGGCGGCAGGACACTGCTCCGCATATTCATTCCAGGGAAAGGACTATTTCCTTTGCCATGGATATGCCGTGGAACTCAAAGGGGCGTCAATCCTTATATGCAGGGAAATATCGTGGACTGATGACGGATGGCCCACGCTAAAGGATAAATAGAAATAATCTATCGCAGGATAGAGAAATTCTGTTTGGAATACTCATTTATTATTATTACCTTTGCACCGTAATTACGAAAAATCATCATTAATAATTAAATATAAGACATTATGAAAGAACTTAAAGGAACAAAGACCGAGAAGAATCTTCTCGACGCATTCGCAGGTGAGTCAATGGCTCGCAACAAGTACACATATTTTGCTTCTAAGGCAAAGAAAGAGGGATATGAGCAGATTGCAGCTCTCTTCACCGAGACTGCCGACAACGAAAAAGAGCACGCCAAGATGTGGTTCAAGTATCTTGAGGGCGGAGCTATCCAGGACACCATGAAAAACCTGAAGGCTGCCGCTGAGGGCGAGAACTACGAGTGGACTGACATGTACGACCGTATGGCCAAGGAAGCTGAGGAGGAAGGCTTCGAGGAGATTGCAGCCAAGATGCGCGGTGTGGCTGAGGTTGAGCGTCATCACGAGGAGCGCTATCTCAAACTGCTGAAGAACATTGAGGAGGGTATAGTATTCTCACGCGAGGGCGACACCATTTGGAAGTGCCGCAACTGCGGACACGTGGTAATAGGCAAGAAGGCTCCTGAAATCTGCCCTGTATGCGCACATCCTCAGAGCTACTTCGAAATCAATGCCCAGAACTATTAATAGAAAATTCTTTTAGTCATAAAAATAGTATCGGTCACCTCTTTTTATTGAGGTGACCGACTTTTTTAAAAAAGGGGAGTCTCCACCGAAATCACTTCGTAAGAGACCCTAAAAAATATGGAGAACAAATCTATTATTTATTCTGCTTTAGCCTCTTCAGCTACAGGAGCCTCTGAAGTGGGTGTTTCAGCTGCTGCTTCTGCTACAGGAGCTTCAGCCTTAGAAGACTTGCGAGAACGACGTGTTGACTTCTTCTTAGTAGCAGTCTTGGCCATGTTCTCATCAAAGTCAACAAGCTCGATAAAGCAAATCTGGGCAGCGTCGCCCTGACGGAAACCAAGCTTAATGATACGTGTGTAACCACCGGGACGGTCAGCAACCTTGGCTGAGATTACACCGAAGAGCTCCTTAAGAGCCTCCTTGTTCTGAAGATAACGGAAAACAACACGACGTGAGTTGGTTGTATCCTCCTTAGAACGGGTGATGAGGGGTTCTACGTATGTTTTCAAGGCCTTGGCCTTGGCTACGGTCGTAGTGATTCTTTTGTGCATGATCAGCGAGATAGCCAAGTTAGCGAGCATGGCCTTGCGGTGGTCTGCAGTACGACCGAGATGATTGAATTTCTTATTATGTCTCATTTTTGTTTACTGTTTTGATGTCAAGGGTTATTCCTTGTCTAATTTATACTTTGAAATGTCAGTTCCAAACGAAAGATTCAGACTCTCGAGCAAATCATCAAGCTCAGTGAGCGATTTCTTACCGAAGTTGCGGAACTTCAAGAGGTCAGTCTTATTATACTGTACAAGATCGCCGAGGGTCTCGACATCAGCAGCCTTAAGACAGTTGAGGGCACGCACACTGAGGTTCATGTCAACAAGACGGGTCTTAAGCAACTGTCGCATGTGGAGTATTTCCTCGTCGAATTCCTGATTACCCTCCACGTCATTGTTCTCAAGAGTGATCTTCTCGTCAGAGAACAGCATGAAGTGATAGATAAGTATCTTGGCAGCCTCTTTTAGGGCATCCTTCGGGTGAATGGAACCATCCGTCGTTACTTCGAGTACGAGTTTGTCGTAGTCGGTCTTCTGCTCGACACGATAAGGCTCGACAGCGAACTTAACGTTGCGAATCGGAGTGTAAATAGAATCGATTGGTATTACGTTCACATCGGTGCAGAACTCGCGGTTTTCGTCAGCCGGTACATATCCACGACCTTTGTTAATGGTAAGATCAATCTGCATTGAAGCTTTGGAATCTAAATGACAAATCACCAAATCTGGGTTTAACACTTCAAATCCAGTCAGATACTTGCCGATGTCACCGGCTTTGAACTCTGTAGAATTCTCGACGGTGATGCTGACTTTTTCGTTCTCGAATTCTTCTACTACTTGCTTGAACCTTACTTGCTTAAGGTTCAAGATAATGTTGGTCACATCTTCTTTTACACCAGATACTGATGAGAACTCATGCTCAACACCCGTGATACGGATTGTGTTGATGGCATAACCCTCAAGTGATGAAAGAAGAATGCGGCGCAAGGCATTACCTATGGTAACACCGAAGCCGGGCTCAAGAGGACGGAATTCGAACTTGCCGAACTTGTCGTTGGCCTCCAGCATTACGACTTTATCAGGTTTTTGAAATGCTAATATCGCCATTAATTTAATGATTTATTTAGAGTACAACTCAACGATTAACTGCTCCTTAATGTTTTCAGGGATGTCGGCGCGCTCAGGACGGTGAAGGAACTTACCGCTCTTGGTGTTCTCGTCCCACTCGATCCAAGGATACTTGCTGTGGTTGAAACCAGCAAGTGCTGCCTCGATAACCTCGAGAGACTTTGACTTCTCGCGCACTGCTATTACCTGACCTGCCTTAACAGAGTATGAAGGAATGTTGACTACCTGACCATCTACAGTAATATGCTTGTGACCAACGAGCTGACGGGCTGCTGCACGTGTAGGAGCAATACCCAGACGGAAAACTACGTTGTCAAGGCGGCTCTCGAGCAACTGGAGCAGTACCTCACCGGTAATACCGTCAGCCTTGGCTGCCTTCTCGAACATATTACGGAACTGGCGCTCAAGCACTCCGTAAGTATATTTGGCTTTCTGCTTCTCTGCCAGCATGACTGCGTACTCAGACATCTTTCTGCGACGGTTGTTGCCATGCTGTCCAGGAGGGAAGT
>JBJEAV010000194.1:0-2633 GCA_051869395.1 Prevotella sp. | reverse complement strand
ATGGCCTGGTTCTTTACGTCCTCAGACATACCCTCAGAAGTTTCAAGCACTTCGAGAAGAGTGTTGGCACGTGAGATACCCTTGAAACGGTCGGCATAGAACTGGTTGGTCATGTCGGCGTTGTAGTTCATGAGCAAGTCCTCAGCCTGCATCAGTTTGTCGTTGGTACCACCACCGCCGAGCTGGTCGTCAGAGGCCAGACAGGCATTGTAGAGGAACGACATCTGAGGATTGGCATGTATTTCGTTCAGGTTCTGATATACACCTGCGAGTACAGCCTCTGCGTCGGCGTCAGTCTTAGGGAACTGGCTGGTTGACATTTCACCAATGTTCTCCACATTGTCGATGTCGCACGATGCGAGTCCCATTGTGCAAAGGGCTGTTGCTATATAAAATATCTTTTTCATTGTACGTTCAATTATTTAGAAATTAGAATTTAACGTTCACACCTACCATGTATGTGCGTGGCTGAGGATAGTTACCTACGTCAACACCAGTTACCCAAGACTCTGAGCCGATTGACTTACCGTTCTCAGGATCCATACCCTTGTAGCCTGTGATGGTGAAGAGGTTCTGTGCTGCCACGTAGAGGCGGAGCTGCTGGAATGGGCAGTTCTTCCAGATGGTCTTGAAGTCGTAGCCTATGGTGAGGTTCTGCAGACGGAAGTAGTCGGCATTCTCAATATAGATGTCAGAGATTGACTGCCAGTTTACACCAGAGTTCATCTTGGCGAGCATAGGATACTTGTTGCTTGTGCCCTCGCCGTTCCAGTATGAATAAACCTCAGTGGTGTAGTTCTCGTATTCACCGTCGGTGAACTTACGGTATGAGCGGGCCACCTGCTGGCCGAGTGCTGCATAACCGGTGACGTTGATGTCGAAGCCCTTGTAGCTTGCGCCGAGGGTGATACCCATTGTCACGTCAGGAGTAGGATTACCGAGGTCGGTCTTGTCGTCGTCATTAACAACGCCGTCGCCGTTGAAGTCAACAAACTTCAGATCACCAACTTTGAGTCCTGAACCCTGATGAGAGTTGGCGGGGTCGCCGTCCTTCAGAGTAGCTGTGTAAGCAGCGAGGTCTTCAGCGTTCTGGATAACGCCTGCGGTCTTATAGCCCCAGAAGTAACCGATTGGGTGTCCTTCCTCGAAGCGTGCCATATAGCCTGTGCCCTGTGCGAGCAGGTCGCTACCGCCGTTGTTATATTTCTGCGGAGAGTTAACCTCTGTCACCTCGTTCTTGTTGTAGGCGATGTTGTAGCCAATGTTGTACTTGAAGTCCTTGCCAATCTGGTCCTGCCAGTTGAGCGCAACCTCAATACCCTTGTTCTCAACAGTACCTGCGTTCTTCAACTGAGAAGAGAAACCGGTTGTCGGTGATACAGGAACAGCCACGAGCAGGTCCTTGGTCTTCTTCTGATACCAGTCGAAGTTGAAGCTCAACTTGCCGCCGAAGAAGCGTGCGTCAAGACCGATGTTAAGCTGCTCGGATGTCTCCCAAGTAAGGTCGGTGTTGGCAAGACGTGAGAGAGAAGCACCACGTACTGGGGTGTCCTTGGTGTTGCCGAATGAGTAGTTGCTGTATGCGTCGTATGCGAAGGCAGCCTCATACTGGAATGCGGAGATGTTCTTGTTACCGTTCTGTCCCCAACCGGCGCGCAGCTTCAGGAAGTCGAGTGTGCCAGAGAGTGACTCCATGAACTTCTCGTTGCTTATAACCCAACCAGCTGAGAATGAGGGGAAGTAACCCCAGCGCTTGCCGGGAGCGAACATTGACGAACCGTCGGCGCGGATGATGGCAGAGAACATGTACTTCTCGGCGAAGTCATAGTTCAGACGTCCGAAGTATGACATTCCGCGTGAGTCGGTGCTCGGCAGACCGCTTACTGTTGCTGATGTGTTGTTCTTCATCAGTGTCATGTAAGCGTGGTCGAAGTCTGAGATGATTGCGCTTGTGGCAGTAGCCTGTAATTCGAATCCGAAGTTAGGACGGCTCTCGCCATACTCGGTACCAACGAGCACGTCGAAGTGGTTGTCCTTAGCGATGTCGAACTTATAGTTCAGGGTGTTTGTCGTGTTCCAGCTCCAGCCCGTACCAATCTGGTTGGTGGCTGACTCGTTGGTGCGCTGGTCGCCCTGGTCGTTCAGGTGATATGTGCCGAGGAAGTTACGCCATGTCCAGGTGTTCTGCTTGTAGCTCACCTGTCCACGGTAGATAAGTCCCTTGATAGGCTGAATCTCGATATAACCCACTACGTCGAGGTTGTGGTTTACGCTCTTGTTGTTTGCACTCTGGTTGTTAACCAATGATGCAATCGGGTTGGTGGCATAAGATGTGTAGTTGAAGAAACCTGAGCTCTTCAGGTCGTCATATCCGAAGTAGTCACCATTACTATTATAAATAGGTATAAGCGGGTTGGCGCGGAGCATTGTAGAGAGCTGGTTGGCATACATATTACCGTCGTCGAGACCCTGCTTCTGGCGGTGTCCGTAGTAGAGGTTCTCACCCACCTTGATTACGTCCATACCCTTGGAGTCGCGCAGGATGACGTGCTCAGAGTTCAGACGCAGTGTGAAGCGGCGGAAGTCAGACTTGGCATAGTCGCCTCCAAACACACCGTCCTGATACTGATAGC
>JBJEAV010000193.1:0-2644 GCA_051869395.1 Prevotella sp. | reverse complement strand
CAACAAACTTAGTCTTCACCGGCAGTTTCTGAGCAGCGAGGCGAAGTGCCTCCTTGGCGATGTCAAAAGAAACTCCCTCCACTTCAAAGAGGATACGTCCTGGAGTCACAGGTGCAACCCATCCTGCGGGATCTCCCTTACCTTTACCCATTCGGACGTCTGCAGGCTTGCGGGTGATTGGCTTGTCCGGGAAAATGCGGATCCAAACCTGACCCTCACGCTGCATGTAACGGTTGACAGCTACACGGGCTGCCTCAATCTGACGGCTGTCAATCCACTTGGCCTCAAGTGTCTTGATGCCGAATGAGCCGAAAGCCAGCTGTGTACCTCTGTGGGCGTTGCCTTTGTTGCCGCGACCATCTTGAGGTCTTCTATATTTTACTCTCTTAGGTTGTAACATGATAGCTTCTTACTTTTTAATTACTTATTCTTCTTATTACGGAACTTTCTGCCACCGTTACCACCATTGCCGCGGTTGTTTGACTTCTCCTGTGAGAAGTTTGGTGCAAGGTCACGCTTGCCGTAAACCTCGCCACGGCAAATCCAAACCTTGATACCGAGCAGTCCCACCTTGGTCAGAGCCTCAGTGTGGCAGTAGTCGATGTCTGCACGGAATGTATGCAGAGGAGTACGTCCTTCCTTATACATTTCCTTGCGTGCCATTTCAGCACCATTCAGACGTCCTGTAATCTGAACCTTGATTCCCTCAGCACCGGCGCGCATTGTGTTAGCGACAGCCATTTTGATGGCACGACGGTAAGCAATCTTACCCTCAACCTGACGTGCTATGTTGGTTGCTACGATGTTGGCATCGAGTTCAGGTTTCTTCACCTCGAAGATGTTAATCTGAATCTCCTTGTCGTAAAGCTTCTTGAGTTCTTCCTTCAGCTTATCGACATCCTGTCCACCCTTACCAATGACAATACCTGGACGTGCAGTGCAGATAGTGATGGTAACCAATTTCAAAGTACGCTCGATGACGATCTTAGATACACTTGCCTTTGCAAGACGCTCATTGAGATACTTGCGGATTTTCTGGTCCTCCACGAGGTTGTCACCGAAGTTCTTGCCTCCAAACCAGTTTGAATCCCAACCCCTTACTATACCGAGGCGGTTGCTTATTGGATTAACTTTCTGTCCCATTCTGCTTATTATTTGTCATTAGTTTTAGCATCAACAAACAGAGTGACGTGGTTTGAACGCTTGCGGATTCTGTATCCACGTCCCTGCGGTGCCGGTCTCATACGTTTCATTGTTACGCCTTCATCTACAAATATCTTAGAGATGTAGAGTTCGCCTTCTTCGGCTTTGCGGTCATTCTTGGCCTCCCAGTTGGCGATAGCCGAACGGAGAAGCTTCTCAACGTCAGCTGCGGCAGCCTTCTTGGAGAAGCGGAGAACACCGAGTGCTCTGTTAACTTCCATGCCGCGCACCATGTCAACAACATAGCGCATTTTGCGCGGAGAAGAAGGAACGCCTTTGAGCTTGGCGAAATATTGTGTTTTAAGGGCTGCTTTTCTTTCCTCAGCCTTAATATGTTTTCTTGCTCCCATTATTTGTTTGCTTTAATTTTGATGGATGCCTGTTACTTCTTGTTACCTGCATGGCCGCCGAAACGACGTGTCGGTGAAAACTCGCCGAGCTTGTGACCAACCATGTTTTCAGTTACGTAAACAGGAATGAATTTGTTACCGTTGTGGACTGCCACAGTGTGTCCGACGAAGTCTGGAGAAATCACTGAAGCGCGAGCCCAAGTCTTAACTACACTCTTCTTTCCGCTCTCGTTCATAGCGAGAATCTTCTTCTCGAGCGATACGTTAATGTACGGTCCTTTTTTTAATGAACGACTCATAATTTACACTTAGTTAACTGAATTACTTACTTGCTCTTTCAATGATATACTTGTTAGAAAGCTTCTTCGGTGCGCGAGTCTTGAGACCCTTAGCGTACAGACCCTTGCGTGAACGTGGGTGACCTCCAGACTGACGTCCTTCACCACCACCCATCGGGTGATCATGCGGGTTCATAACAACACCACGGTTGTGAGGACGACGACCGAGCCAACGTGAGCGGCCTGCCTTACCTGACTGCTCAAGTGCATGGTCAGAATTACCTACACTACCAATAGTAGCCTTACAAGCAGAGAGAATTTGACGTGTCTCACCTGAAGGGAGCTTGATTACGCAATAGCTACCCTCGCGAGAAGTCAACTGAGCGAAATTACCAGCCGAACGAACGAGCAGGGCACCCTGACCAGGACGCAGCTCGATGTTGTGGATAACCGTACCTACGGGGATGTTGGCGAGTGGAAGTGCATTACCAATCTCTGGCACTGCATCCGCTCCTGACATCAGTGTAGCACCCACCTCAAGTCCGTTAGGAGCAATGATATAACGTTTTTCACCATCAGCATAGAAGAGAAGAGCGATGCGAGCCGAGCGATTAGGATCGTACTCGATTGTCTTCACTACTGCTGGAACACCATCTTTCTCTCGCTTGAAGTCGATAAGGCGGAACTTCTTCTTGTGGCCGCCGCCCTTGTATCGAACTGTCATCTTACCGGTGTTGTTTCGACCGCCGGTAGAACGTTTACCGTAAACGAGAGACTTCTCTGGCACGGATGCAGTAATTTCCTCGAACGTGC
>JBJEAV010000192.1:0-2651 GCA_051869395.1 Prevotella sp. | reverse complement strand
GAAAGGAATCCGAGCAAGGCTCCGGCTGCTACTGCCGAGCCAATCACACCGGCAACGTTCGGCCCCATGGCGTGCATGAGCAGGAAGTTGTGGCGGTCGTATTCCAATCCGAGGTTATTACTGATACGTGCACTCATAGGCACGGCTGATACACCGGCATTACCGATGAGCGGGTTGAGCTTCTTGTCCTTCGGCAGGAAGAGGTTCATCAACTTGACAAAGCATACACCGCTGGCAGTGGCTACCATAAAGGCACATGCACCGACAACGAAGATGAACAGTGTGTTCAATGTGAGGAACTCGCTTGCCTGGGTTGAGCAACCCACGGTGAGACCAAGCAACATCACGATGATGTCGTTGAGAGCCGAACCGGCTGTCTTTGCCAAGCGTGTAGTCTTACCCGACTCCTTGAGCAGGTTGCCGAAGAAGAGCATACCGAGCAGAGGCAGACCCGAAGGCACGATGAAGGTGGTGAGCAGCAATCCGATGATAGGGAAGAGGATGCGCTCGGTCTGGCTTACCTCGCGTGCTGGCTTCATCTTGATGACGCGCTCCTTCTTGGTGGTGAGCAGACGCATCAAAGGCGGCTGAATCAGCGGCACGAGTGCCATATATGAATATGCACACACGGCGATGGCTCCCATGAGGTTGGGGCATAGCTTCGACGAGAGGAAGATGGCGGTAGGACCGTCGGCACCACCGATGATGGCGATACCGGCAGCCTGGTTGGGCTCGAAGCCCAAGGCAAGAGCCACCATATAGGCACCGAAGATACCAAACTGGGCAGCGGCTCCCACGAGCACTAACTTAGGGTTGGCAATCAATGCAGTAAAGTCGGTCATGGCTCCAATGCCGAGGAACACCAACGGCGGATACCATCCTTGGCGCACACCTTGATAGAAGATGTTGAGCACCGAATTGTCTTCATATAGTCCGATTTCAAGTCCTGCGTCGGCGCGGAAGGGGATATTGCCGAGGATGATACCCAATCCGATGGGGATGAGCAGCAGCGGCTCGAAATCCTTCTTGATTGCAAGGTAGATGAGAATAGCACCCACCACAATCATAATGAGGTTACCGGCAGTGGCATTGGCAAAACCAGTGTAGGTAAGGAACTCATTAAAGTTCTCAATTATGAAATCTGTAAATCCCATAAGCCTTTATTTTATCCGATTGTGAGCAATACGGCACCTTCCATTACCGAGTCGCCCGGATTAACTACGATTGATGTTACTGTTCCTGCATATTCAGCCTCGATGTTGTTCTGCATCTTCATAGCCTCGAGCACCAGAACGGTGTCGCCCACGTTCACCTGGTCGCCCACCTTCACGCTGATTGAGCTGATAGTGCCAGGCAGAGGAGCCTTGACGGGATTGCCGGCACCGGGAGCTGCGGCAGGAGCGGCTGCCACAGGTGCTGCTGCAGGAGCAGGAGCGGGAGCTGCGGGCTTGGGGGCAGCCACCTTCGGCTTCTTGATTGCGTGGACGGGGTTGATGGGGCGCTTAAGTTCCACCTCGAAAGGAATGCCGTTTACCGATACCTTGGCGAGGTTGCCCTCTACTTCTTCTATTTCTACGTCGTAATCGACGCCCTGTACTTTATATTGATACTTGTTCATATATAATTTTAATCTTTTAATTCTTTAATTTTTTAATCTCCACGAATTTATTCGTGGAACTGCGTCATCTGCGGAAGTTCCTGGTTCCAGTCGGTGTTCTTAGGCTTGATGGTGATGATACCGCTCTCAACGTCGTGAACATCGTCCTGATACTGCTTGAGTGCCATTGAAATAACGGCGATATATACCTCCTTGTCAATACCCTTGAGCTTAAGACCGTCCTGAAGCAGGGTACTCGTCTTCGAGGCCACCTCGATAGTCTTCTCCACCGTCTTCACACCAGCCTTGATAGGCTGCACGTTGCCCACCTTCTTCACGGCGTTCTGATGGCGCATGAACATGCCGAAGAATGTGAAGAACACAAACAACAAGGCAAGACAGAAGAACACAATACCCATAGCCATCACTGTGATGCCGAATCCGTGTGGGTCTTCGCGCTTTAGTTTGGCAATCTTGGTCTCCTCAACTGCGATATAGTTGGAGATTCCAGGTGTTACGGCATCGTAGGGTTTCACGTCCCATTTTGCACTTCCGTCGGCATGACGGGCATACGACTGGTTGACAGCCATCACGGGCACAGTGATGGAGTCGATCAGGTCAACACCATTACCGTTGTAAAGGGCAATCCATACAGGTTTGACAGAGTCAACCTTGGCAGTGAGATGCAGTGCTCCCTTTGCGGGATTACTGTTCAAGAAGAATACTAAGTGCTGACGGGCACTGAGTGATGTGCGAGGTTCACCATTAGGGATGATGCTCATCTTACTCACGCGCTCGGGCACACTCAACGTTTGGTCGAGTACGGAGCGGTCGGTGGTGATATACATGCCACGGATGTTGTACGTCGTGTGCGACACATTGGCAATCTCTATCCACGCCTCATTCTGTCCGTATTCGTCCTTCAAACTGGCAGTATTGTTGGTCATCACCTCATTGATCTTGATGCTTTCCTCTATCTGAGCATCAGCTGCAATCGGTGAGGCTGCCAGCAATACGCCGAGCATTAATCCGAATTTGTTCATTTTGTGATACG
>JBJEAV010000191.1:1195-2662 GCA_051869395.1 Prevotella sp. | reverse complement strand
GAGAGCATATCCCAAAACTCCTTGCGGCTCACGGGGTCAACACCAGTTGTGGGTTCGTCGAGGAAAAGCACTGAGGGTTGGTGCACCAAGGCACACGACAACGCCAATTTCTGTTTCATTCCTCCCGACAATGCCCCAGCCTTGCGATTGCGGAATCGCTCTATCTGACTGTATATAGCCTTGATACTGTCATATCCCTCATCAACGGTAGTGCCGAAGAGGGTGGCGAAGAACTTCAGGTTCTCCTCCACGGTAAGGTCTTGATAGAGAGAGAATCGCCCTGGCATATAACCCACACGTCGGCGGATTTCCTTCATCTGCCTCACCACGTCGAAACCATCCACCGAAGCCTTGCCTGAATCTGGAAGAAGGAGCGTACAGAGTATGCGGAACAGCGTGGTCTTGCCCGCACCATCTGGTCCGATAAGCCCGAACAGTTCACCCTTGCCAACAGAAAACGAAACATCGGTGAGTGCCTTAACTTTGCCGTAGGTTTTGTAGATATTCTCAACAGCTATCATAGAAAACTTTAATTCTTTAATCTTTTAATAATTTAATTTCGCTTCGCGAACCCAACCTCCCCATACATTCCGATCTTCACATATCCGTCCCCTTTTACCGCCACCTTGATGGCATATACAAGGTCGGCACGCTCATCATCGGTTAGGATGGTCTTAGGGGTGAACTCCGAACGGCTGGATATCCATGTCACCTTGCCTTGGTATTCCCTCTTCTCGCCATCACCATAGTCGGCATACACTGTGGCTTTCTGCCCTAATTTGATGTCCTTTAATTGTGCAGAAGTGACGTATGCACGGATGTACATATTCTCTGTATCGGCAATCTTGAACAGCGGTTTTCCTATGGAGACAAATTCCCCGCGCTCAACATATTTCTCAAGCACCGTGCCCTTCGTGGGGGCGAGGATATGGCACTTGCGCAACTGGTCGCGCAACTGGTCGGCCTGCACGTCAGTTGCTGCCATCTGCTTGTCGAGGGCATTGGTACTCACAGTCAGAGATGAAATCTGTGCATCGAGTTGACGCTGCAACACCTCCACCTGACTGTTGGCATCATCGAGCATCTTGCTCGGTGCGGCACCGTCAGCCACTAATTCCTTGTATCTCTGCCGGTCCTGCTTGGCTTTGGCTAATTGCTGACGGGTTGCGGCTATCTGCTTCTCCAATTCAGGTTTCTGACTCTGATATACACTCTTGGTGGCTCCAGCCTGTTGCAACTTCAGCCATAGCTGTGTAGTATCGATGAGTCCCACTTCCTTTCCATTGCTGATTATGTCCCCTTCTTCGACATTAAATGCCAAGAGGGCACCCGACTGCTCGGCATACACCGTAGTCTCAGTGGCTTCAAACACGCCAGTGGCGTCAAATTCATTCTCTTTGTTTCCGCAGGCATGCAATATCATTGCCACACCTGCCAATATTATAATTTTCTTCATGTCAGCCAATT
>JBJEAV010000191.1:0-1095 GCA_051869395.1 Prevotella sp. | reverse complement strand
ACATCTATTATGCCATGAGCGAGTTTCGACTCCGCCGCCTTGCGTATCGACGAGCGTAGGGAGATAATCTCCTCGTCATCTGTCATGATTTGACGATAGCGCGAGATGTTCTCCTTCTGCTGAATCTGTTCCATGTTATTGTCGAAGACGAAACGCTCGCGACTTACCTCAGCCGACTCGCGCTGGAGTTGTATCTTCGTCTTGTCGTTCTTGCGGGTATATAATGCTCCGATATTCCATGTCAGTCGTGCGCCTATCATACCATTCCACGAGAACTTGCGGTTCATCATATCCTCAAACATGTTATATCCCGGATAACCATAGAAACCCTGGGCAAATACTCCAAGACGGGGCATAAGGGCAGCATCGAGAGCCTTCGCCTGACTGTCGGCAAGACGCAGCTGGGCATCTATCAGCTTTAGCTCGGGGCGGTGGTTATTAGGATTATCCGGAATATTGGAATATCCTGAAATATTGGAATTATCCGGAATATCCGGCTTTACAGGACTATTGACATCAATCCCGCAGAATGTGGATAACATTCTCAATAGGGCTGCGCGTTGGGATTTCAGGCTTGTCATCTGCTGCACCACATTCAGCCGCTCCGCCTTCACGTTCTGCCAGTCGCTCTCGGCGGCAGTGCCGCCCTTAAGCATTGCGGCGAGTTTATTCTCATTGCCTTCCAATACCTTTTGCAAATCATTATTAAGCCTGATTTGCTCGTCTATGAGCAGCAGCGAGAAGAACATCTCGTTCACCCTCTTGCGTACATTATATATATTCACCTCGTTCTGCAACTGCTGCACATCGCCTTGGCGGCGGGCAATGTCCTTCTGGCTCTTGATGTTGCCACCGTCATATACCGTCTGCTGCACGTCGATACCAATGCGATATTGGTCTTTCTTAAGTCCCTCCATTGATATGCCCATCTGCTGGTAGAGCTTCTGGAAATCGTCGGGGAATGCACTCACGTCGCTTTGCAGCGTGGCTTGTGCCGATGCCGACACCTGCGGCAACCATCCCTTTTGGATGTTCGCCACGGTCAGGCCGGTGGTTTTCTCTATCAGTCCATACTGCCGTATGAGCGGATAGTTG
>JBJEAV010000190.1:0-2665 GCA_051869395.1 Prevotella sp. | reverse complement strand
GCAGTGGAGCTGATGAAGCAGGTAATCGAACATAAGCGAATGACCGACCCTACGCAGAGACCTTACTGCAAATTCGATACATACCAGAAACTCACGCTCGCCCTCAACGACGTAACGCCCGAACAACTCACCGGGGGCGCACTGTCGAAGATACCGGGAATACTCGACCATATCGAGCCTTGCTTTCAGAACAACAAGCTGATAATGCCAGTGACAGTGTCGGAGACAGTGAAGAGAAGCCTGTTCAGCCGTAATCCCAAACGCAGTCAGGTGGTGACGATAGGCGAGCGTTCGGAAGGCATCGACCAGCTTTTCCAAACCGGCGACCAGATGGTGAAGACGCTCAGGGACTTCTTCAGCGATGTCAATCTATATGATGACAATGTCCGCCTGTTGCGTCAGAACTTCATGTCGCCCATTGCTAAAGGTGCGATTTCGTTCTATCGCTTTCATATAGTAGATACGGTGAGGGTAGGGAATGACCGCTGCATACATCTCGCCTTCGGGCCTGACAACTCTAAGGACATGGGGTTCAGCGGTGAACTGTATGTGAGGGACGATTCGACGTATCAGTTGCGACGTTGCATACTCACCATCCCTAAGCAGAGCATCGTCAATCATGTGGATAACATGAAGATATGGCAGGATTTCTCTGTATTGCCCACGGGAGAGACAGTGCTTGCCACTGATGACATGATGATAGAGCTGAGTCTTGCCGACGTGTTTGCCAAGAGTGTGATACTCAGGACAACAAGACATTCGGGTTATTCCTTCGGGCATATCCCAAACGCATATTTCAGCTCTCGGCTTAAGCAAAACGAGGAACGGAGGGCGGCAGAACGAAGTGAGGAGTTTTGGAATAATTTCAGACGTGTGGGTCTGACATATAGCGAACAACGTATGGGTCAGCTTGTTGACAATATATGGCAGTCATCGCCAGCGTTCCGTGCAATAGGCACTGGAGTGAAGTTGCTCGTTGATGACTATGTGGAAACAGGCAAGCCCAGCAAGTTTGACATTGGTCCGCTGACATCCACCGTTTCCGTCAATTCCGTTGACAGACTCCGCTTGCGCATAGGCGGCCGCACCACCAAGGCTCTCAGTCGCCACGTGTCGCTCGAAGGCTATTACGCCCACGGATTCCGTAGCAAGGGCAACTATTGGAGCGCGACATTGCGCAGTCACGGCTTCTCATTGTCGGCATCTCGCGATATACGTTATCCATCCGACCCTCTGATGCCTACCGACAAGGACAACATGTTTCTTGCATGGAAATGGGGGGATGACTCCAAGATGATGGCATATAGCCGTCAGCAACTCAAATACGAGCACACGATGCCGTCGGGACTGAAACTTGCGGCGGCAGTGAAACGCGAAACCTACGAGGGAAGAGGTTCGCTGGCATTTGACAAGATAAGGACGGCGGAGCTGCGCTTTACGCTTGCATACAAGGGTCTTACGCTAAGTCATGCAACAGGCATTGACGGACTGTTTGACGGCGAGTGTCGATACAACACCACCGAGGCGAGATGGAAGCGGAAGACATCCATGAGGACATGGGGCACGCTCGACTCCGACATCCGCGCAGGAGTGCAGTGGGACAAGATGCCATCGCCCTTGCAGTTTATGCCGGCAGCCAATATATCGTATATAGCCCAGCCGCTCACCTTCGCCCTCATAGACAATATGGAAATGATGAGCGACCGGTATGCCAGTGCCATCCTCGACTGGGACATCAACGGCAGGCTATTTAATATGATTCCGTTGGTAAATCGGCTGAAACTGCGTGAATACCTTAGTCTAAGAATGCTTTGGGGACATTGGACAGACGGATACGGCACATCGCCCGCATCCGACAAGCCATACCTTGAGGCAGCTTTGGGAATACACAACATACTGTCGTTTCTGCACGTGGAATACGTCAGACGGCTCACTCATACCGATATGCCCTCGGCAAATACACAAGGTGTAAGAATAAGGGCACAATTTAAGTTCTAATTGATTTTACGACTATGACTATTTGTTTAGCAGATAACCAAGACATAACTCGTGCAGGAATACAATTCCTGGCAGAGAAAACACTACACGAAATAGATATCTATCGAACGGAGGACAAGACCGAACTGGTGGAACGTCTTAAACTGCATCCCGATGCGGTAATAGTGCTCGACTATACTATGTTTGACATGAACGACGTGGAGGACCTTCAGATACTTTACGACCGTTTCCCCAAGACGATGTGGATACTCTTCAGTGTCGATTTGTCGCAGGATTTCGTGCGCCGTGTGATAGCTATGGGTGGCAGGATAAGTATTCTGCTAAAGGAATCCTCAGCCCACGAGGTGAGGGAGTGTATCCAATATGCCGCCAACGGTCATCGCTACATCTGTCAGCGAATGACCGAGATACTCCTTGCCCCGCAGGAAACTCCCGTAGCCGACGATGTGAAACTCACACGCACTGAGACAGAGATACTCAAAGACATAGCTATGGGCATGACCACAAAGGAAATAGCCGAAAAGCGTTTCTCCAGTTTCCATACTGTTAATACCCACAGAAAGAACATATTCCGCAAACTTGGGGTCAACAACGTGCATGAGGCCACCAAGTATGCGCTGAGGGCAGGACTTATTGATTCGGCGGAATACTATATCTAAATATCGCT
>JBJEAV010000189.1:0-2666 GCA_051869395.1 Prevotella sp. | reverse complement strand
AAAGAATTTCACTACCGACAACATGCAGACTAGTCACGGAACCCATGTTGCAGGCATTGCCGCCGGACAATACGTCGATGAATCCATCGCTTTGGAAGGCGCAGCCCCAGAAGCCCACATTGTTCTCATACCATACATGCAAGTGCCTTTGGCTGACATGGGAAACTTTGTCGGATTATTGCGCCGGGAAACAGGGCTTCCTGTTGTCGTCAACATGTCGCTTGGCGAAAACAGTGGACTGCACAGCGACAAGAGTGTGACAGCAAAACTGATTGACAAGATAGCTGCCGACGACAATGTGATTTTCTGTATAGCTGCAGGCAATGAGGGCAGCTACAAGATTGTGCAGAGAAAAACGTTTGCCAATGCAACCGACGTGATGAAAAGTTTGGTGTCGGCTTCATTAGACGGAAAAACTTTGTTTGACGGCGATGTTTTCTTCGAGGGCAAGGGTGCCACTCCATTCAAGGTTACGCCGGTAATATATAACACGTTGACCAATGAAGTTCTTGAAACTCTGAAAGGGACAACAGGAAGCACAGTGGACGAGAGTGTGGAAGATTACACGTCTTACACAGTAGGAGAGGCTCTTGTTGCCATAACCACGAATATTGACGCACGCCTTAATACAGAGACCGGCAATTATGAAGTGTCGATGAACTATGAATATATAAGCGACGAGGAACTCGACAACACCTTGCTCATTGGATATATTGTAACTGTTGACGAAGGCAATGCCACAACTGTATCTGCCTACGTTAACGACAATCTCGCCTTGGCAAGTGAGGGAGATGACACTTGGAAGCAAGACTATACTTTCGATGGCACCATCAACACATGGGCATGTGGCAATAACACCATATCGGTGGGCAGCTACATCTCACGCCTCATAACAGAGCCGACAGCAGGTTTTGACTACAATTTTCAACCGGGAGAGGCTGAATTGGGAGATATCGCGTTTTTTTCAAGCTGGGGTACACTCTACGACGGGCGCAGTCTTCCGCACATCATCGCACCAGGAATGAGCATAATATCGTCAATCAACAGCTACAACGAAGCGATGTGCAATTCGAACAATAGTGTATATAACGTGACCAAGAATGGCCGCTCCTATTATTTCTCCGGCTATTCCGGAACATCAATGGCTACTCCTTCCATGACAGGCACCATCGCCCTTTGGCTTGAGGCAGACCCTACCTTGACAGTTGACAAGGCACGCACCATTGCTGTCGAAACGGCTGTAAAGGATGAAAAGGTGTTGAACGCTAAATATCCCGAGCAGTATGGCGCAGGCAAAGTTGATGCCTTGGCAGGTCTCAAACGAGTGCTCGCCGATGCTCCAACTTCAGTAAAAGAGATGAATGCACGCACTGGCAAGAACATCATCATCGACCTTTCAGACGACAGGACTGTCAATGTGTTTGCCGCTGACGAGAATCAGCTACAAGCCATACTTCTCACTCCAGACGGCAGAACCATAGGTGAGTATTCGGCATCAAGCAACACTCTTGACTTCAAAATTCCGACGGCTGGAGTATATATTATAAAGGTAAAGGGTCAGAAATCAAGTGGTGTAAAGAAAGTATTAGTAAAATAAAAAACTCAAGTTTTTGAAGTAACCAAAACATCGCAGAGGGAAGATAAATGTTTTCTCGACAAGCCGCAGGCGAGACGCCCACGCTCCCAGAGGCATCCGCACAGTTCTTTACTTCAGAAACTTGAGTAAATAAATACCTTTGTAATTTGATGCTTCTTATTGTGCCTTTGTAATGTGTCTATAATCAATGTTTTAGTTATGGCCTGTAAAAATAAGCACATTTGAATGTGCTTATTTTTACAGGCCATACGACTCCATTGTCTGTCTAATCGTATTTTCTCCAACTACGTATGCATAGCACGCGGCAGGGAGGAATATCAACTTGGCTTTATCCAACTCTTTTATTCCTTCATTATTAATACTGGTAACAATGGCATTGGCAAGATTGTTTTTCTCCATGAAACACAACAAGGATTCCAACTCGCCAGGTCTGTCGTAGTATCTGTCTGTCCACTTAACCTCCACTGCCCAATTCGGCTTTTGCTTGGCAATATTCAGGCCGACAATGTCAACTTCGCCTTGCTTTTTTGCATTGATTCTCCAATTTGCATAGTGAATGTCAGTGCTTTGGCGCGGAATCCATTGTGCATATATGGCTGTCTCAACCATATTGCCGATAATCTCGTCAGTTGCAGAGATAGGTTGAAACAGGGCGCACCTTAATGACGGATTGGTCAGATATATCTTAAACTGGGTTTCTCTGACGTACCTTTTTGCCGTGTCATCCGTTCTTCTTATCACCTTGATGAGAAAGGCAGCCTCAAGGTAATTGATGTATTTCTTGAGTGTGTCCTTCTTCACTCCCGACTCATTGGATAGTGATTCGTAAGAGAACTGATTGCCCGAATGATAGGCAATCATTGTGAATAAGGAGTTAAGTTCCTGTACATCAGTAATGCCATAAAGACTCGGCAAGTCACGCAAAAGCACCTTGTCTATAATATCATGCCGTATGAACTGTTCAGGATTCTCTCTCACTGTTTGGGAGAAAACGACCTCGGGGTAACCACCATAATTTATATAGTCGATAAACAGTTTGTTGAGAGTCCTCATATCGAATGACTTATAT
>JBJEAV010000188.1:0-2666 GCA_051869395.1 Prevotella sp. | reverse complement strand
GGCGAGAGTCATGGCGAGGCCGTGGGTGGAGTGGTGGATGGTATGCCGGCAGGCATTGACATCGACATCGACTTCATACAGGCGGAGCTCGACCGTCGTCGCCCCGGGCAAAGCGCGATAACCACAAGCCGCAAGGAGGCTGACAGGGTGGAGCTGCTTAGTGGAGTGTTTGAAGGCAAATCAACGGGTTGCCCCATCGGTTTTGTTGTGCGCAACACCAATCAGCACTCCCAAGACTATGAGAATATGCGCAACGTGTTCCGCCCATCGCATGCCGACTACACATATACGACCAAGTACGGCGAGCGTGATCACCGTGGCGGCGGACGCTCGTCGGCGCGCATCACTATATCGCGATGCGTGGCGGGAGCACTCGCAAAATTAGCTCTGAGGCAGATAGGCGTCAGCATTACGGCATATACATCACAGGTGGGAGACATTGCCATCGACCCCGACTATCGCAATCATGATTTCTCAAAGATAGAAACCAATGCCGTGCGTTGTCCCGACCAGGAGGCAGCGGCACGTATGGAAAGTCTGATAGCTGAGGTTAAGGGACAGGGAGACACCATCGGCGGCATCATCACCTGCGTGGTGAAGGGATGTCCCGTAGGACTCGGAGAACCTGAGTTCGGCAAACTGCATGCCGCTCTTGGAGCCGCCATGCTCGGCATCAATGCCGTCAAGGGATTTGAGTATGGTGCGGGATTCTCGTGCGTAAACAAGCGAGGTTCGGAACTAAATGATATTTTCACTGAGGGCTATCATACCGCCACCAACAACAGTGGAGGCATCCAAGGCGGAATAAGCAACGGCGAGGACATATACTTCCGTGTGGCGTTCAAGCCGGTAGCCACACTGCTGATGGAACAGCAGACGATAGACAAGGAAGGCAATCCCACGACACTCACCGCCCGCGGACGCCACGACCCCTGCGTCCTGCCACGTGCGGTGCCCATTGTCGAGGCAATGGCAGCAATGACCGTATTAGATTATTATCTGTTGTCAAAAACAGTAAGAATGTAAAAATGACGGCATAATCGAAGCATAGAGTCATATATGATATGAAACAAAGTTTAAAATATGAGGATATATTCTTAAATTTTATATAAATTAAGAATAAAGTTTCTCAAAGTTTTGGAGCATATCAGAAAAATTGCTACTTTTGCATCGTATTAAGCTATCAATGGGGCTTGTGAAAGTCCCACAATAGAATTTAGTTAAGTCTAGTTTAGTTTTTGTGTTGGTTAGGGGCGGTCGTTTGGCCGTCCCTATTTTGTTTTATAGAATCGGTGTGATTCCGAGAATCAGTATGAAGTATTAATTTTTTAAAGTTTTGTTATGGACGGATTATTAAGCAAAATCAAGGCTCATTTCGTCATCATGCAGGACATGGAAGACGAACAGGAGATAGTGAAGCAGATAACGAGTGGAGTGAGTTTCAGGGGTGCCAACCTTTGGGTGCTTATCTTTGCTATTTTCATTGCCTCACTGGGATTGAATGTCAACTCCACCGCGGTAATCATCGGAGCGATGCTCATATCGCCGCTGATGGGTCCTATCATCGGTATGGGGCTTGCCATGGGTATCAACGACCTTGAGCTGATGCGACGTGCAGTGAAGAATTTCGGTGTGGCAACACTTATCAGTGTGCTCACGGCGATGGTGTATTTCCTTATCACACCATTGGGTGAGGCACAGTCGGAGCTTCTTGCCCGCACCTCTCCCACTATTTACGATGTGCTCATAGCCACCTTCGGAGGTGCTGCGGGCATCTTGGCACTCTGCACCAAGGGCAAGGGTAATGTCATCCCCGGAGTGGCAATCGCCACGGCATTGATGCCGCCGTTGTGTACTGCCGGTTATGGTCTTGCCACAGGGCATTTCCTGTATTTCCTCGGAGCGTTTTATCTTTTCTTTATCAATACTGTGTTCATCAGTCTTGCCACATACGTTGGAGTGAGGCTTATGCACTTCCATCGGCTTGAATTCAAAAACCAGGCAGTGGCAAAGAAGACGCAGCGCATGGTGATGGCGATAGCTATCGTGACGATGATTCCCGCAACTTTTATGACTATTGGAATTGTTAGGCGCAGTATATTCGACAACAAGGTGAACTCATTCGTCAAGGTGGAACTCTCGCAACCGGGGACACAGGTGATTTCGAGCAATGTGGATGAGGACAATCAAGTGCTCAGCATTGTGGCTGTGGGAAAGGAGATTTCCGATTCAGCCAAGTCGGCTGCCAAGAAGCGTATGGAGCAATATGGTTTGGGCAAATATACTCTGAATATCATTCAGGGCGAAGGTTCCGACAGCATACTCTCGCTGAGCAACAAACTGACGCAGATAAACAACAGTCGCAATGACGAGCGAAAGAAGCTCGTGGAGATGTCGGCAGAGATAGGTGAGCTAAACTCGCGTCTTGACTCCTATACGAAATACGAGACCTTGACGCAGGAGGTGTGCAGTGAGATGAAGGCTCTTTATCCTCAGGTAAAGGCGGTGAGCATATCGCGTGTGGCTCAGTCGAGTCGCGACACCACGGCGGTGAAGCGTTTCGTGGCAGCCATCATCTCCTTGGATGCAAAGGCCCGTATCTCTCCCGCCGACAAGACCAAGCTTCACGATTGGCTTCAGGCGAGAATCAAGGCCGACAGCCTTGT
>JBJEAV010000187.1:0-2678 GCA_051869395.1 Prevotella sp. | reverse complement strand
GCTTGAATATGCCGAGACCCGTGAGCACGCTCACCACCACTGCCACCATCGGCTGCACATAGTTATACACGCTCACCACAGTGGGACGCAGTGTCTGCTGGGCGTTCATCGTCAGTATATAGCATACGTAGGTGCAGATGAATACTACAAACAGGGTTTCGAGCCATGTGGAGGTGGGGACATTGGGGAAGTCAATTGCCGCCACATGACTGAACGTGAATGGCAATATATATAAGGTGGCGAAGGTGAACATCCACTTGTTCACCGTGAATACCGAGTATTTTCGTATCAGCGGATTGAACAGCGAGAGATAAAGGGCAAAGGACAGTTGGGCACATAGGCATAGTATGTCGCCGCGTATGTCGCCCACCTTGTCGCTTGCCGCCGTTGCGCTCGACAGTATGAGGATGATGGCTCCCGAGAAACCGAGCAGCACGCCGCCCACCTTCTTTGTGGTCAGCGGTTCTTTCAGTATGAGTGCCGAGAGCAGCATGGCGAAGATTGGCATCGAGGTGGTCACGATGCTGGCATTGATGGGCGAGGTGATGCTCAGACCTATGGTGAAGCCGCACTGGTTGAGCGTCAGTCCGAAGAGTCCGGCAAGACCGAGACGGAACACGTCCTTTATAGGCACATGCTCGCGCTTTACGAACAGCGATGTAATCCAGAAAAGCACAGCGGCACCCGCCACGCGGAAGGTCACCATATCTATGCCTGTCACTCCGTGGGTCATGGCATCTTTGCCCAATGGAGCCATAAGTCCCCAGAAGGCACATGCCAAAAACATGCTCAAATGAGCCAAAAGTGGTCTTTTGTTATCCATTTTTTCTTATTTTAATCTTTTTCGGCTGCAAAGTTACTCATTATTCAGGAATTATTGCTATATTTGCGTCGAAATTGCAATAAAAATCTGAAAGCCTATGCAGAAATATGCTGATTATATAGACCAAATAGAGATTGATTCGCTATGGAGCGGCACAAAGCACATAGTGTGGAACCTCGACCCGCGCGTGAATATCCTCAGCGGTATCAACGGAGTGGGTAAGAGTACTATATTAAATAAGGTGGTGAAGGGATTGCTGCCCGGAGGAGAGTTTCCAAGCCATACGCTCAAGGGTGTCAGACTGAAGGTGGTGCCTGATGATGCCCGTTGGATTCGCTACGATGTGATACGCAGCATGGACCGTCCGCTCATCAGTAGCGAGACGGTCAACAAGATTGTGGATGCGTCGGTGGTCACCGAACTCGACTGGCAGCTCTACCAGCTGCAGCGCAAGTATCTTGACTATCAGGTGAACATCGGCAACCGCATCATCGAGGTGCTGCAGAGCGGAAGGCCTGATGCCGCCATCGAGGCACAGAGGATATCTGAGCCGAAGAAGAAGTTCCAGGACATGCTCGACCGCCTCTTTGCCGAGACAGGCAAGCGGCTCATACGCACTAAGAACGAGATTGCCTTTACGCAGATTGGTGAGGAGCTGATGCCTTACCAGCTTTCGAGCGGCGAAAAGCAGATGCTCGCCATACTGCTCACCGTGCTCATCGAGGACAACCAGCATTATGTGCTCTTTATGGACGAGCCGGAGGTGAGTCTGCACGTGGATTGGCAACAGAAACTCATCGACCTTATTCTCGACCTTAATCCCAATGTCCAGATCATCCTTACCACCCATTCGCCGGCGGTCATCATGAACGGATGGATGGACAAGGTGACGGAGGTGACGGACATCACTGTTTAATTAGGAATTAGAAATTAGGAATTAGGATTTGAAGCGGCTGAAGGACAATATTACGGCGGGGTATGTGGCGGCGGCTAATAAGTTGGCGTCGAAGAATGCCCGGAGGAAGATAGTGGCTTACGTGGAAAGCTACGATGATGTCTTCTTCTGGCGTACTGTGCTTGCCAAATTTGAGGATGACACGCGGTATTTCGAGGTGATGCTGCCCACTCGCGACAAACTGGAGCGAGGCAAAAAATCGGCACTGATGAATGTCATTGGCGAGAACGTTGGACCCGACATGATTGCCTGCGTAGATGCCGACTATGACTACCTCCTGCAAGGCTCATCGCCCACGTCGAAGAAAATCCTTGAGTCGCCATACGTGTTTCATACCATCGTATATGCCATCGAAAACTATCAGTGCTATGCCGAGAGCCTTAACACCGTGGCGGTGATGGTGACCCTCAACGATCACCGCATATTTGACTTCCCCACATTTATGCGAGGCTATTCCGAGGCTATCTTCCCCTTGTTCGTGTGGTCGGTGATGCTCTATCGCTCAGGCGAATATGGGCGTTTCTCGCTCACTGATTTCAATACCACCATCGACCTTGGCGGATTCTCGCTCCAGCACCCCGAGGAGTGCATAGAGCACCTGCGTGGCAAGTGTATGCGCAAGGTGAAATGGTTGCAACAGAAGTTTCCGGGACGCAAGCAGAAATACCTCGACACCCGAGACGACCTGCTGCGGCTCGGTGTCACTCCGCAGGAGACATACCTATACATCCAGGGCCATCATCTCTTTGATGCCGTGGTGGCTCCGGTGATGACCAAGGTGTGCAACCGCCTGCGTATGGAGCGTGAGAGTGAAATCAGTCGCACTGCCGTCCATCGCACGCAGATGCACAACGAACTCTCATGCTATGAGAACTCGCTTGCCGACACCAAGCAGATGCT
>JBJEAV010000186.1:0-12328 GCA_051869395.1 Prevotella sp. | reverse complement strand
GCCCGCCAATGCGGATGCCTCTGGGAGCGTGGGCGTCTCGCCCGCGGCCTGCGTAGAGAGTAATCAAAATCATCGCAGAAGAAAGAGTAATAAAAATCATCGCAGAAGAAAAATGAAGAAAACAACAATTATATCAGTGATGATGGCGATAGCCATCACCGCCTTGGCGCAAGGAATGATGAAAATGGATGAAAACCATCCCCTGCGCAAGTTGCAGATAGCCGAAATGGCTATCAACTATATGTATGTGGATAGTGTAGATGAAGGTAAGTTGGTGGAGGATGCCATACGTGGTATGCTCGAAAAACTTGATCCCCATTCCTCATATTCCACACCAAAGGAAGTGAAAGCACTCAACGAACCCCTCGCCGGCAGTTTCGACGGCATCGGAGTGCAGTTTAATATGGTGGAGGACACACTCCTCGTCATACAGCCTGTCACGGGCGGTCCCTCGGAGAAGGTGGGAATACTTGCCGGCGACCGTATCGTCAATGTCAATGACACTGCCATTGCAGGTGTGAAGATGTCGAAGGAGGAAATTATGCGTCGCCTCCGCGGACCCAAGGGCACAAAGGTGGTATTAGGCGTAGTGAGAAGAGGCATTAATGATATGCTCACCTTCAAGGTCACGCGCGACAAGATTCCCGTGAAATCCATTGATGCCGTGTATATGATTCGCCCCGAAGTGGGATATGTGCGCATCGGCAACTTCGGTGCCACCACCCACGACGAGTTCTGCGAAGCCCTCGCCAAGTTGCAGCAGCAAGGTATGCGCGACCTTGTCCTCGACCTTCAGGGCAACGGCGGCGGTTATCTTCAGGCTGCCGTGAATATCGCCAATGAATTCCTTCAGAAGAACGACCTTATTGTATATACCGAGGGAAGAAAAGTGCCGAGATATGAATATAAGGCAAAGGGCAACGGCAAGTTCCTCGATGGCAAGGTGGTGGTGCTCATTGATGAGTATTCGGCATCGGCTGCCGAGATTGTTACCGGTGCCATACAAGACCAGGACCGCGGTATGGTGGTTGGCCGCCGTTCCTTCGGCAAGGGACTCGTGCAGCGTCCCATCGACCTGCCCGACGGCTCGATGATCCGTCTCACCGTGTCGCATTATTTCACTCCCGCGGGCCGTTGCATTCAGAAGCCATACACCAAGGGCGAGGCCAAGGACTATGCCATGGATGTGGTTAACCGCCTGAAGCACGGTGAGCTGACCAATGCCGACAGCATACACTTTGCCGATTCGCTAAAATGCTACACCCTGCGCCAGCATCGCACGGTGTATGGAGGCGGTGGCATCATGCCCGACTATTTCGTTCCGCTCGACACTCTCGCTTACACCAAGTTCCATCGCGAACTCTCTGCCAAGAGCTATATCATCAACACCAATCTCAAATACATCGATGCCCATCGCAAGGAACTGAAGAAGAAATACAAGACCTTCGATGACTTCCGCGACAATTTCGTGTTCCCGAAGGAAGAGATTGACAAGATGATAGCCGAGGCAGCCAAGAACAAGCTGACCCCCAAGGACGACGACGAACTGCAGAAGTCCCTGCCCAAGCTCTCCCTCCAGTTGAAGGCCCTCGTGGCCCGCGACCTATGGGACATGAGCGAGTATTTCGCCATCATCAACGAGGATAGCGAGATTGTCAGCAAGGGAGTGGAGGTGATTAGGAATTAGGAATTAGGAATTAGGAATGTGCTGCGCTTATTAATATTAATATTCATGATATCTGGCTCCACCCTCGGCTTGCATGCCCAGGAGGTGGAGCCTCTGATTACCACCGAGTGGGGACAGGATTATCCTTATAACCTGCTATGCCAACCGCTTAAGGGTGATACCACAGGCACACGGCATGTGCTTGCGGGATGTGCCCCCATCGTGCTTTCGCAGACACTCTGCCATTTCCGCACCCCGGCATCCTCGCCGCTGATTGGCAACAGGTATGAATACCAATGGATGTTCGACCACGATACCGACACCACCACCGACGCCGAGCGTATGGCAGTTGCAAGATTAGTGCGCGACTGCGGTATGGCTGCGGGAACGAAATACACCCAGACCTCAGCATCCACCAAGCTCAATAGCGTGATAACCGCCCTGAAACAATATTTCGGTTATAACAAGAATATGCACATCCTCGACCGCAAGTTCTTCCCCGGACTTGCAGGCAAGAAAGCATGGATGAACACCATCAAGCGCGAACTCTCTGCCGGTCGCCCCGTAATCTTGCGTGCCGAGCGAAGCAAGACCTACGCTCATGTCTTCCTAATCGACGGATGCACCGACTCCACCCTCCACTGCAACTTCGGCTGGTATGGCAAGAGCAACGGGTATTACGACCCCGACACCCTCCACGGTTTCCGCTTCAACCAGCGAATGATCATAGGAGTGACCCCTAAGACCATGGACACGGAAGTGAGAAAAATACATCTTGACAAACCCAACACGCTGAAATCCAAGCTACTCGCAAAGGATTGGTATTCCACTTACCATCTTCAGATTACGGGAGTCGTTGCCAAGGAGGACTTCAATGTCCTGCGCCAACTCTGCGGCGGCGGCAAGTCGGGCGAGCGCAACGGCAATGTCTGCATCCTCGACCTCACCCGCACCACCGCCTTGTCAATACCTCCAAAGGCATTCCAGGATTGCGAGAACCTTGCAGCCGTCATCCTGCCTTACAGTCTGAAGGAGATTAGCCGCATGGCATTTGCCAACTGTCAGAAACTCAACCGTGTGCAGTGTTATGGCAACATCGACGAGATCGGGCGCAACGCCTTTGCCGGATGTTTCAACCTCTACGACATCAATCTCCCCAATTCCCTCCTCACAATAGGAGCCAATGCCTTCAACTCCTGCACATCCCTCCTGTCCATAAATCTCCCGTCGAGTGTGAAGACAATAGACAGCGGAGCGTTTGCCAACTGCAAGAACCTCGCCTCCATCTCCATGTCGCGCGGGACGCGCATCCTCGGCAACGGACTCATTGCCGGTTGCAAGACCAAGAAGATAAACCGGTATTAACCCGTGCATGATTCTTCAGACTTGCCCAATGCCTTATAATGTTAGTCGGCTGCATCTCGCCCTCGCTGAAGGTGAGGGTGATATTCTTTCCGGCCTTCACCGCCTTGGCCAGGCGGTTGATGAGTCGTGCGAGATGGTCGCGCCCCTTATACACAGCCCCGGGTATGAGGCGGTCGCCCACCACCACTGCCAATTCTTTTCTTGAAGATACGAATGAATTGCCGGCTATGAGTATCCTCTCGTTTCCATGATTGTCAACATAGGAGATAAAGAACTTTTCTCCGCATTTTTTCAGGCAGGCCTTGTATGATCCTGTCTCCACCTTGTCGTCGTGGGATTCCACGGTGTAGGGTATGGCCATCTTGCCATTTGCGAACAGTTGGCCTTCGGTGTATAGGTCATTGTCGCCCCAACGTTTAATTTCTATCTTCATAATTCCAAATTTTTTATTTTCATATATCTTTCTCCTGCTATGATTTTGGTTGCTCTTTCATTTTATAGAACATTTCCCCAAAGTCCTTGCAGCCCTCGGGCAGCTTGTGATGATGTAGGGTGACGCCAATGTCCGTTGCCAACAATGCCAGTTGATTTCCCAACTCAGTGCCCGCACGGTCATTGTCAGGCCAGATGTCAAGTTCGAGTCGCCCGTCGAGCCTTGACGCAGCTTCGCTGATGAGCATTCGGTCGTCGCAGGTCAACAGGGTGGCCGACGGAATGGCTATTGCCTTATAGCCAGCCGAGAGCATGGCGAGGCAGTCGCTCACCCCCTCGGCTATGTGCAGATGGTCGCCAGGCGATAGCTGCATCAGTTGGGGAGCATTGTAGAGGATAGTTCGTGCCCCTTTGGGAAACTGAAACCGCGGTTTCTTCTCGCTGCCCAAATATCGGGCCTGCAGGTTGACCAACTGCCCTTCCGCAGAGAAATACGGGATGAGCAATGCCGGGGCATTAAACCATGCGCCATGTATGTTGCCGCTCATTGGCACCTCCCTCGACAAGCTGCCCAGCCGCATACGTTCTGCCACCTCGGGACTAATCCTCCGCACGTCGAAAAGAAACCTGCGTGC
Source organism: Prevotella sp. (assembly GCA_051869395.1). Lineage (GTDB taxonomy): Bacteria > Bacteroidota > Bacteroidia > Bacteroidales > Bacteroidaceae > Prevotella. Next base: position 8,230 of record JBJEAV010000186.1, on the reverse strand, counting down.
ATCGCCGTTGAGATATGGCCGTTCGATGAGTCTTGCCAAATGGGCGAGGTCTGCCTTCTCCTCGGCAGTCCCCTTCCCATTGTTTTCATTGGCTTTGCTTTTCACTGATGAGCCTGAAGATGAAGTCGCGTTGCCGTCGGCCAGCCACCTGCATGCCTCCACAAACGAGCAGTTCCTCACCTTCATCACCAGGTCGATGTTGCTGCTGCAGTGAGTGCCGCAGGTGAAGCAGTGGCAAGTGCCTTTTCCTTCATAAAAACGAAGTGACGGGTGACGGTCGGGCGAGTGGAACACGCAGTGGGCCTTGTGTCCACTCACCTCGATGCCTAATCTCCGGGCTACCTCAATAATCGGAATCGCCTTCAGGTCGTCAATGTCAAAAGAGTTTCTCATACAGTTCCTCTTCGCCTTCCACCTTCACTATCCACTTCTTCTTCAGCCACTTGAAGATGAACTTGCGAGTCTCGGTCACGAGTTTCATCTCCTCGCGCTTGGCACTGAGCTGTTGGCGGCTGAACCGCTTGGGCAGGCTGTCGTATATCGACTCGCTCTTGCAGTTCTCGTCATCTCCGTAGTTTATCACCTCCACAAGGTCCTCGTATTTCTTGCCGAAGAGCTTCATCTGTCCTGCAAGGATATAATCGGCGAAGAAATAATATAGCCTTCTCACCCTCGACCGCTTCTTTGGGTCCTCGCCCCACAGGTGATACACCATGGTGGCAAGCCTTGCGGCACTTGTTGAACTGCGCTTATAAAAGCTGTTGTGGGCGTATGAGCCGGTCTTGTTCACCTCCTCACGCTGCTTGTCACACCATGCCTTCTCGTCTTTGAAGAGCCATGTCATATCTACATCGTGCATCGGTTGCAGTGTGTCCTCCTCGGTATAGGTCTCGCCCATCAGTTGGCGTTGCGTCTCGGCTACGAGCTCGATGTCGGCGTCAGAGAGTTCCTTGAACATCGGCGAGTCGTCGCCTAACAAGTCGCCCAACGGGATATACACGTTGCGGTTGACGTTGCCGCTCTCGATGGCGTCCTTGTCCATATATCGGTTGAGGATGCGCGGAGTGGTGTTCAGGATTGAGCACCAGCAGATGTCAACCGTCGCATTGTACGAGGCATCACAGTTGGTGTCGGTTGATATTTGCGCCCCGGCATCGTATGCCAATTTGGCAATATCCCTGAGGTCGCCGAATGAGCCTCTGCGCTCCACGAGGGTGGATAGCTCGTTGGTGAACACGAAGAAGGTCAAGGGTTCGCCATACTTGCGTATCATCATGTGGGCGCGCTTGATGATTTTGTTGCGGGTGAACTTGTTGAGGCATATTTTCACCGTCACCGGTTCCTTGGGCTTGTCCTTCGAGTCGCCCGTCATGCGCTTCTGTTCCACATATTCCAGTTCCTTCTGCTCCTCCTTTTTGTCGCGCTCTATCAGCGGAGCCATCACGAGGTTATACACATCATCGCTGAACGACTTTCCGTCGCCGCTCTGAGCCACCACGAAGCAGTGAACCAACAGTCGGTGGGGTTTGCGCCTGCCGTCGTAGAGATAGATGAATCTCAACCGCGGACTCATGGCGCACAGACAGGTGAGCACGCACATCACGTTTGCCACCTTGAACTCAGGCACCTCGGTCTGATTCCAGAAGATGCGGAGCACCGGCGGGAAATCGCTCGCCAGTATGTGCTCCACCGATACGAAACTCTTTTTCATTCGGCACCTCCCATCTTTATTATTTCCTGCACGGTGATGTCCTGCAGATAGGTTGTGCCGCCCTGCTGGGGATGATATTCACGTGCCTGGAATCTCAGTGCCGCCCACACGATGTCGCCCGGAGCCAGTCGCCGGGTGGCGAGATTGCCAAGCAGTGTGGCACTGAATGAGTCTTCATACTTGCCTCCGGCGAGCTGCAGCACCGCCGTTGACTTCAGGATAGTCGAGCCATCTTGTTTCTGCACAGTCACAGGCTCGGTCTGTGCAATCACTTTGAACATTGATTTCATAATCGTTATATTATTTAGATTTTTTCTTCAGTTTTCATTTCAATCTTGTTCATCGCCTCCGTAGCCTCGCAATACAGTGCGAAGGCATAGTCGGGATAGTCCCTCGGGTCAACCGCCTTGGTGTGCATCCTCATCTGTCCGCGGTCGTTCTGGGTGAGCGATAGCAGCTGCCCGTCTACAATCTTCGTTGCCCGCTGCCTCCGCGGCCTTGGAGCCGACTCCACGAACCTCGCCTCCTTGGCGTCGTCCGACATGCTCAACGCCCCGTTCATCACCTTTCTTCCCTCGCTCCCGTTCTCGTCGTTCGTCACCATCGTGACGGTCACGTCCTTAAATGTCTTCTTCATTGTTCCTTCAGTTTTATGGTTATACATATTTTTCTTTCCCTCATCATAATGTCGATGATTCGCCTGAGAGTAACGCGGCTGTTGATGATCATCCCCGGGGCGTTGCGCTCGCCCACCAGTATGCACCCCCTGGAGTCATACTCGGCATTGTTGCCCGCATGAATCCTGATGCCCTCAAATCCCGGCACATCCAGCAATAGCGGCAGATTCATACCGAATCTCGGACTCATTGTCACCACCACGTCATAAGTTCCCTCGGGGATGGCCGTCTTCCCCGCCACTTTTTTCTCGCCCCTCGCCAGAGCCCGCCATTGCGGTTCGAGCGTGTCGGCCAGGCGATTGCCGTTCTCGTCGGTGAGCACACCCTCGGTGTAGCCCCTCCGTCTTGTAGTTCTTTCTAATGTCAGTCTCATCATGATTCTTTTTGATTAAAAAAATGATTTTCGCTGCAAAGGTAAGGAATATCTTGATTACACGATTTACACAAAATTTACATATAATTCATTCTGTGTAAACAAAAAAATGGGCAACCCTTTCGGATTGCCCATAAAAACTTGTATTTCTTATTCTCAAAAAAATTTATTCATATGGAATTGATTTGTGAATTTATACGGAAGTCGGTTATAAAATCCTCTACCAATAAACCTTTGCATTTGTCTGTATATTCCTTGTCTTTCATACAGTTGATGAAAAAGGAGTTATAGGTCTCAATGCTTATCTCGCTCTCTTTCCCGCAATTCTCTGTAAGAAACTTAAAACATGGTCTTCCCTTATAATTACCTTCTCCTATAGTGATTAGGCCTTTTTTCTTCCAATATATGAGAAAAGCCACTATAGCCTTGTTAATATAGTTTTCACGCTTGGAATTAATCTTCTGACAACCAGTCTTATTATGCTTATTAAGAAACGCAGTGAATATGTTCGCCCATTCATCAGTTATGGTCTCGTCTTTAAATAGACTATCGGGTTTCCTGCCTCCACCGGAGTTATTCGCTGGTGGTATTTTAGATTCCATTGTTGCGGATTGCTCTGCTACTTTGTCCTCATCGCCAACTACCTCATAGTCTATATCCTCAATATCGTCCGCCAATATTTCACGAAGTATGGACTTCGCATCACTTTGGGATTCCATATTAATAGTCACTTCTTTATGATGGTCGTAGTGGTTAGCGCCACCCTCATAATAGTAATTACCCATGATTAATTCCCCTTCTTCTTATTTTTTTTCTATGGATTTATTATCTTCTTTGTTTAGTGTCAACTCTCTATGATAGTCATAATGGTTAGCCCCGTTCCCATAATAGTTGTTTACAGTTCCTGGAGCAGGAGTATTCTGCCCAACGAATATTTTCAGAATCTCTTCTTCGCTATTTGTCCAGGCAGTACACTTTGAAAACATTGTGCATAATGATTTAAACACCATTGATACTGCATCCTTGGAGTCAATTTGTGCCAATTTTCTAAATCCATCAATAATAGAACTCATAGGTATTGACTTATTTTTCAGTCTATTGGAAAGATCATTGATGAGAGCATCCTGTTTCTCTATTTTCTTTTTGTAAGCCTCGTTTTCTCGGGCAGCGTCGCTATTTACCACCTTTGCTCCTTCAGCGTTCTCCACTACGGCGGAGCCCGCAAAGCCTGAAGCATACAAAGCCTCAAGTTCGGAAATTTTCTCTTTTAAAGACTTGTTTTCCTTATTGAGCATATTGTTTTCATTTTCGAGTTCCTCGTTTTTTTGCCCGAGCATATCATTTTGCATTTCGAGAATTTCGTTTTTCTTCTTAAAAGCATTATTTTCTTTCTCGAGCATCACATTTTTTTCATCAACCCATCTTTTATCTGCCAAAGTAGTGTCAACCTTCTGCTTGTAAGTATCCACATCATTAGCCAGCCTAATAATCTTTTTGTCTTTTGTATCGAGCTGGTTCTTTAGAATGTTTACAAGTTCTTGAGCGTTGCGCTGCTCGTCGTTGAATAGAACCGTCACCTTGTCGATAAGTTCTATTCTCTTGCACCTGTTCCGGAGCATCTCGTTTTTCTCACTAAGACGCTTCATTCGGTTTTCACAATCCTTACGCCAATTTTCCAACTGCGATGCGTCTGTTGTTTGAGGCATTACAGATAATTCCTTTTCTGCCTCCTTGAGATAAACTGCCTTATTTACATTGTCTTTCAACCTTTGTAATTCTTCCGATGTTATCGTAAATAATGTTTTCATATTATAATCTATTTAAAAGGGAAACTCATCTTCAACGAAATAATTAGCTATGATTACATTGAGAAAGTCCAATTGACTTTTTTTCGTTCTGTGGAATCTGATGATAGTTTCCAATTCTCTTGAACTCATGTTATTAATTAGCCACTGGACTGTTTTGTCATCCTCTACGAAAGCGTCAGGGCTGAGATCTGTTTGTAATCCAGTCTTGTGTTTGTCAAAAATCCTATTTTTGTACGACTCAAACGCCAAATAATCGTCCTCAAAGGGAGAATATTGAAATCTTTTTCGTATGAGTTCTATGATTTCATCAATAGTATCATTATATTTTTTATTATTAGCTTGGGATAAAAGTATAGTACAACCGCAGAGTAATGATTCATTGCTTGTATAATTTTTACAAAGAACGGATGCCAGATTAGAATATTTGGGTTCATCTGTTGATGCTATTGTTATGGCAATACAATATGCTTCATTGATTATCTCAACTATGTTTCCAATATTATAACCTTCTTTTCTCATGTCAAAAAGAGCGTCAGCCATATCTCTATGCAAGCCATTTGGATCGTTCTCCAAATACCACTTCATGCTCTTATCGTGCCAAAGTAATTCCTTTGGGTATTCGTACATCTGTCTATGTGCCATATTATTAAGTTTGTTAGTTTGGAGTAACTATAAGATTGCGCTTATTTATATACTTGTTATTTTATTTTTTAGAAAATGAAAATATGGGTTTTTCTATTATCCAATTTCTAAGAGGAACGTCGTTTTCTTCTGCGAATCCACAGCAAATCTCAAGCCAATTTTCATACATGTCGCTCCCTTTTAGAAGTATCGGATTATAGTCTTTTATCAACATCAACAATTCGGCAGACGGATGACGAAGTGCCGCATTTATTTCATCGGAATAACTAACGATAATATTGAAAACTTGAGCCACAGGCTTTTCTAATTGTTTTCCATTTACGTGGGTTATCTTTCCTCCAGCAGAATACAAATCTCGGATATTAGGATTAACCACTTGATTATAAGAGCATAACCAAAGAGTTGTGTTATTGTACTTTGTATTACTTCTTACTGGATTTAAAGCTTCAGGGAATAATATCATACACATCATTTGTAACTCTCTCTTCTCCCATAATTCAAGAGAATTCCACAATTTTATGTTGAACGAATGAGAACTTTCAACATTATCTGAAGTTATCCACCAGGGCATTTCTTGTCGGTTCTGTTTTTTAGCACGTTCTCTATAATAACGTCTTGTTAATGATATAGAATCCGGTGAATTTCTAAACTCATCATATGTCGTTCCCATTTTAGAGAATATTGTTTCTTCTTTCTCTAATTCCATATTGATCAGATAGCGAGGGGAATGAGTTACTGCTATGTCATAAAGAACATCCTGATAAGGACGGCATCTGAATTGAGGAATTTCTCCACCCAATTTTCCAAAAAGCATATATATATCTTCAACGTCCTCAACACGTGTTGTTTCAACAATACTACTCCCTGTAGAAGTCCAATGATCCTCTTTCGTGGATTTGACTTCTATTCCATAGTATTTTTCTGCCACAATATCTGGGAATCTTTGCCCCGAGATTAATTTTACCTCATTAGGGTCAAATGGAGAGTTAGCACATGCCTGCTTTATTTTCTCGACTGCAAATGGTTCCAATAAGGAAGAATTCAACCTCTTAAACTTTAAAGGATTTTCACGAGCTTCATCATTTAAGATAGTTTCTGTAACTGTCATTAAATTCTCAAACGCCTCATGAGCAAGAGTAATATTCCTTTTTCTTATTGCTATGATATTTTTGTCTGTATTCATATTATTCAAAATATAGTTGCCAAACTTCTTGTATTCTTTTTGCAATATTATAAGCCAACATAGGTGGAACTGCATTACCAATAACTTTATAAGCTCCAGATGGACTTACAGCATATCGTTTAGAGTTTACTTTATGAAACACAAAAGGATAATCTGGTGGAAAAGTTTGAATTAAAGCACACTCACGTGGTGTTAATCTTCTTTCAATTAATCCATTAGATAATTCTTCTGTGATTTTTCCTCCATGTTCTGCAGATAACCGTCTAAATTCAATATTTCCATGATGTTCAGAACGAATCGTAGGGGCTAAACCATTAATATTGATTTCAGTTTGCCCTTGACTGCCATTACTTAAGTATTTTGCACACGAATATGCTTTTTGGGCTAAATCATTTGATTCAGTCGGCTCAGGAAGCCCCGAGAAAATATCTCTACAGGATACAGGCACTGGAAGTGTTGTATCATTTGCACTATAATTGTGGGTCGGTTTCGGATAAGGATTATATAGATCAGGTATTAACTCCTGTTCTAATGCTTCAATAGCCTCTGGTTTTAATGCAGAGCGTTTTATCCCTATAAAAATAACACGCTCCCTAGTTTCAGGTACTCCATAATTTGCCGCATGTAAAACCTGTGGGTCTAATACAATATAATCATTGCCATTTGCAGTGGAAAAATCATGCTGAATTATGTTTTTTACATCACCTAAGCTGACTAGTCCTTTCACGTTCTCTGCAATAAACATTTTTGGTTGGACAATATCAATAACTTGTTTCATCCACATGTAAAGCTTACCTCTTGTTTCTTCAGAGGGAGTATCTGTTTGATTCTTTTTTCCATTGTGCAAAACAGATGATTCAAACCCTTTTCTTTTACCAGCCACACTAAAATCTTGACATGGGAATCCACCTGTAACGATATCAATATTCATGGGGAATATATCATTTCTTTCCTTGTGAAGTTTTACCAAGTCAACAATACTTTTTAAATGATATATGTTAGGATTCACTTTGTATCTAGACATATATCTTAGCCATGTGAGGCGTGCTTCCTCTAAAATATCACAAGCAAAAACTGTTCGGAATAGATTACGATTTAATAGAACCCAATTATCATTAACATTATGGTGAATCCATTCTTTATTAGTTACAGAATGTTTGTGACAAATAAAACCACCCTCTAGACCAATATCCATACCACCGCAACCAGAAAAAAGGGATAACACCCTCAGTGTACCCTCTTCCTGACGTTCGTTCTCACCATTATTGAAAAACAATTCACATTGTGGTTCTGCAACCAAATCTGAATAATCTTCAATTTCAATATCTTTATAATCTTTCCTTAATTGAGCCATTTCAATAAATCACTAATATATTTCTGCTGCAAAAATACAACTTTTCCATTAAATCAGCAAGAAAAAACTGGAAAAAAATTGTAGATTGAGATTTATTTGTTATTATTTGCATTGAACATTGTACATATGAAAGAATAAGAATCAAGAATCAGAGGTTTTAAGGAACATTGTTATGAAGTATCAAACTATTGGTCTGATAATCCATTTTGGTATGTGGATATTAGTTGTATTAAGCAGAACTTTTTGAATAGCGAAGATTACAAACATGCCTTAACAATATTAGACAAAGAAAGGGTGGATAGTTGTGAAAAAAAACGTTATAATCGCAAATATTTCGCTGCAAAAATACGAAGTTTTTTGAAATCTGCAAGAAAACGACGGAAATTTTTATATATCAGGGATATGTTTGTGATAATACTTGCAGTTCAGCGTCACCCGTCACCTTGCTGACGGCAATTTTTTTGGGGCGACGGGAGAATGCC
>JBJEAV010000185.1:0-2685 GCA_051869395.1 Prevotella sp. | reverse complement strand
ACGAAATAATAAAAAATACTTAATTGTTTTGGCTTAATCGGAAAAAAGCAGTAACTTTGCACTTCGCATTTATATATAAAGAAGAAATAATATGGCAGACAAGGACAAGGAACTGACCCCGATGATGCGTCAGTATGTGGAACTCAAGGCTAAGCATCCCGATGCTGTGCTGTTGTTCAGATGTGGTGACTTCTACGAGACTTATCTCGAAGATGCCGTCATCGCATCACGTATCTTGGGCATAACTCTCACCCGGCGCAACAACGGCAACAACTGCAAAGGCTCAGAGATGGCGGGATTCCCTTTCCACGCCCTCGACACCTATCTGCCTAAACTCGTGAGGGCGGGAAAGCGTGTAGCCATCTGCGACCAGCTCGAAGACCCTAAGCTCACCAAGAAGCTCGTGAAGCGAGGCATCACCGAACTCGTAACCCCCGGTGTGGCCATGAGCGACAATGTGCTCAACTACAAGGAGAACAACTTCCTCGCATCCGTGCATTTCGACAAATCCACCTGCGGCATTTCCTTCCTCGACATATCAACTGGCGAATTCATAACAGGTGAGGGCACTCCCGACTATATCGAAAAGCTGCTCAGCAATTTCTCTCCCAAGGAAGTGCTGTTCGAGCGCAACCGCAAGCAGCAGTTTGAACAGTTGTTCGGCAGCAAGTTCTTCACATTCCAACTCGACGACTGGGTGTTTACCGAACAGACAGCCAAGCAGAAACTGCTGAAGCATTTCGGTGTGAAGAACCTCAAGGGCTTCGGTGTTGACCATCTCAAGAGCGGCATCATCGCCAGCGGCGCAATCCTGCAATACCTTGAGATGACGCAACATACACAGATAGGTCATATCACGTCGATTTCGAGAATAGAGGAAGAGAAATACGTAAGGCTCGACAAGTTCACACTCAGAAACCTCGAACTTATCGCCCCAATGAACGAGGACGGCAAGTCGCTCCTCGATGTCATCGACAACACCATATCCCCCATGGGCAGCCGAATGTTGCGCCGATGGGTTGTCTTCCCCCTAAAGAGCGAGAAGAAAATCAACGACAGACTCGACATTGTGGAGTATTTCTTCCGCGAACCGGAATTCCGCGAACTTCTCGACGACCAGCTGCATCGCATTGGTGACCTGGAGCGAGTGGTGTCGAAGGTGGCAGTAGGCAGGGTCACTCCGCGCGAGATGGTGCAACTTAAGACTGCTCTACAGGCCATCAAGCCCATAAAGACAGCCTGTGAACACGCCAAGAATGACGTGCTCAAAAGGGTGGGCGACCAGATAAACCTGTGCGAACTCATACGCGACAAGATTGACCGCGAACTGCATCCCGACGCTCCGCAGCTTGTAAACAAGGGCGGAGTAATCAACGACGGTGTGAATGAGGAACTCGACCAACTGCGCAGCATAGCTTACCACGGCAAGGACTACCTGCTGAAAATACAGGAAAGGGAAGCCGAGAAGACGGGAATACAGAGTCTGAAAATAGGATATAACAATGTATTCGGATATTACCTCGAAGTGAGAAACACCTACAAGGACCAGGTGCCCCAGGAGTGGATTCGCAAGCAGACACTTGCCCAGGCCGAGAGATATATCACCGAGGAACTGAAAGAATACGAGGAGAAGATTCTCGGTGCCGAGGAGAAAATCATTACTCTTGAGACCAAGCTCTTCAACGACCTCGTCATCGCCACTCAGGAATATATCCAGCAGATACAGACCAACGCCAACCTCATTGCCCATCTCGACTGTCTCCTCTCGGGAGCAAAGACTGCCCAGGAGCATAAGTATGTGCGCCCTGTCATCGACTCGTCTGACGTGATTGACATCAAGCAGGGACGCCATCCCGTAATCGAGACTCAGATGCCCATAGGAGAGGAATATGTGCCCAACGACATCATGCTCGATTCCGACGGTCAGCAGATTATGATTATCACCGGACCAAACATGGCCGGTAAGTCTGCCCTGCTGCGCCAGACTGCCCTCATCGTGCTCTTGGCACAGATAGGCTCTTTCGTGCCTGCTGAGAGCGCACGCATAGGACTTGTTGACAAGATATTCACCCGTGTGGGAGCAAGCGACAACATCTCCCTCGGAGAATCCACCTTTATGGTTGAGATGACCGAGGCATCCAATATCCTTAACAATGTCTCACCAAAGTCGCTCGTCCTCTTCGACGAACTCGGACGCGGCACTTCCACCTACGACGGCATATCCATAGCATGGGCAATAGTGGAATACCTGCACGAGAACCCAAGGGCAAAGGCACGCACTCTCTTTGCCACTCATTATCACGAACTGAATGAGATGGAGAAGAACTTCGGGCGCATCAAGAACTATAACGTCAGTGTGAAGGAGGTGGATGGCAAGGTTATTTTCCTCCGCAAACTGACACGAGGCGGTTCGGAGCACTCCTTCGGTATTCATGTGGCTGAGATATCGGGCATGCCCAAGAGCATCATCCGTCGTGCCAACGTCATACTGAAGGAACTTGAAGCCGACAATGCCGGAGTGGGCAGTGCAGGCAAGCCTACGGCAGCCATAGCCCAAAGCCGCGAGGGTATGCAGCTCAGCTTCTTCCAGTTGGACGACCCCGTCCTCTGCCAGGTGCGCGACGAAATCATCGGTCTCGACATCAACAACCTCACCCCGGTGGAAGCCCTCAACAAGCTCAACGA
>JBJEAV010000184.1:0-2690 GCA_051869395.1 Prevotella sp. | reverse complement strand
CGATAGAAAATGAGCCGATAAAGTCTATCGACCTCATGGAACGTGCGGCAAGGGCACTAACCCATGCCATTGCCACCAAGTGGGACAACTCAACGCCCGTTGTGGTGTTCGCCGGACCGGGCAACAACGGAGGCGACGCATTGGCGGTGGCAAGGATGCTGGCGGAACAGGACTATCAGGTGGACGTGTGGTTGTTTAACATCAGCGGTCACCTGTCACAGGACTGTGACTTGAACAGACAGCGCCTCAAGGAGTGCAAGAAGCTGCACTCGATGACGATGGTGACTCAGGAGTTTGACCCTCCCGCACTTGAAAAGGACATTCTCGTGGTTGACGGACTCTTCGGCTCGGGACTCAACAAACCGCTCGCCGGGGGATTCGCGTCATTGGTGAAATACATCAACGCATCGCCCGCACAGGTGGTGAGCATCGACGTGCCCTCAGGACTCATGACCGAGGACAACGCATACAACGTCAGGGCGAATATCATCAAGGCCGACATGACACTCACGCTGCAACAACCCAAACTGTCGTTCCTCTTCCCCGAGAACCAGGAGTTTATCGGCGAGGTGCGCACGCTGGACATCAGAATAAGCAGCGAGGGCATTGCTAAAATGGATGCCCACTATACCATAATGGAGGAGAGCGACATCAGACGACTGCTAAAACCACGTCACGCCTTCGCCCACAAGGGTAATATGGGGCACGCACTCATCATTGCGGGATGCTATGGTATGGCGGGAGCGGCAATGCTCGCCACAAAGGCTTGTCTGAGAAGCGGTGCGGGCAAGGTGACTGTATATACCCCGCGACAGAACGTGATGATGATGCAGGTGGCTGTGCCCGAGGCTATAGTTATGGTGGGCAGTGAGACTGTGTTCGACGAGGCGATAGACACTTCCGACTATCAGGCATTGGGTATCGGTCCCGGGCTGGGACAGAGCGACGCCACGGCAATAGCTCTCATAGCACAACTGAGACGGGCGCAGTGTCCGCTCGTGGTGGATGCCGATGCCATCAACATACTCGCCAACCGCAGGGCATGGCTACAGCAACTGCCCAAGGGTATCATCCTTACACCCCACCCCAAGGAGTTTGACCGGCTACAGGGTGGATGCAGCGACACATTCGAGAGACTGTCGAAGGCTCTCGACCTGGCTGAGAGGCTGCACGGATACGTGATAGTGAAAGGCCACTACTCTGCACTCTGCCTGCCCAACGGCCACATCCTCTTCTGTCCCACGGGCAACGCCGGAATGGCTACCGCCGGAAGCGGCGACGTGCTCACGGGAATAATCACGGCACTGCTTGCGCGCTGCTATAACCAGACCGAGGCCTGCGCATTGGGAATGTATCTGCACGGACTGGCGGGCGACCTCGCAGCCGAGGAACTCGGGCAGGAAAGTCTCATCGCAAGCGACATCATCGCATATCTGCCGAAAGCATTCAAGAGACTGGAAGATTAAAAACGGGAGTTAAAGAAGTTAAGGAAGTTAAAGAAGAATGTTTTGTTTATAATAAAGATATATATGAGAAAATCAATACTGGCTTTGCTGATTATGGCAAGCGGCGCTGCTTTTGCGCAAACTCAAGTAAGTGAATATCACCCGGGGATGACCGCCGAGGGGGCGGTGTATTATCTGCCCAAGAGCACCATACAGGTGAGAGTGAAGGTGGAAAAGACTACTTATACCCCAGGGGAATTCTGCAAGTATGCTGACAAATATCTCAGACTTGGGAATGTAGAAGAGTCAAGCCACTCTACCTATAAAATTATCAGCACCGACATCACCTCATACGGTGAGGCTGACAAGAACAAGGCTTTCGCAGTGAAGGTTAATCCCAAGACTGCGGTGTGCAACCTCCGATTAGCTGAGGACGGCAGACTGCTCGCCATTAATACCGATGCCCCCAAGGAAAAAGCATTGCCAAAGCCTTTCGCACCAGCAGCCAAGCCTGCACCGATAGACCCGCACAACTTCCTGAATCAGGAAATTCTTGCTGCCGGAAGCATTATGAAAATGGCGGAACTGACTGCCAACGAGATCTACGACACACGCGAAAGCCGAAATGCACTCATCAAGGGAGAGGCTGACTTTATGCCGAAAGACGGTGAACAACTGAAACTAATGTTGGCACAACTGGAACAACAGGACAAGGTGTTGTCAAGCATGTTCACAGGAACAATCAGCAAGGACACCACAGAAACGGTGCTCACACTGACTCCAGAAAAGGAAATCGACAGGATGGTACTCTTCCGTATGTCGGCAAAACTCGGACTGCTCGACAGCGACGATATGGCGGGTACACCTTATTATATATATATAAAAGACCTGAAAACCCTGCCTAAGGAAGACAATATCGACCCGAAGGCTCTAAAGGCTAAGGAAAAAGCTGAGCAGAACGCCCGGGAAAAGGGTAACTGCCTGTATGTAAACGTTCCGAGCAAGATGCTCGTGACAATTGCCAATGGCAACAAGAAGGTGGCTGAATACGAAACCACCGCCGGACAGTTCGGTAAGGTGGAACTGCTCAGCGGTGATCTCTTCAACAAGCACTTCACAACGCGCCTCACTCTCAATCCCGAATCGGGAGCAGTAGAGCATCTGACGGCGGAAGAGCCGAAGTAACGAAGTAGCCCTGAAAGGGCGACATAAATCAGATAGCCCTGTAAGGGCGACATAAATCAG
>JBJEAV010000183.1:11247-12524 GCA_051869395.1 Prevotella sp. | reverse complement strand
CTTCGTCGAAGGCGGGTGACAGCCACTGCTTGGCGGTGGCCTCACACTGTGCGATCAGTTGTGCATTATTTTCCATAAATCTTTTAGTTTTGAAAATATTAGATGTTAATTATTCTGTCTATTTCCTCGAACTGCTTGCCCATATTCAGGTTGAGGTATATACGGTAGAGTGCCGGCGCCCACTTCTTCTTCTCGTCGGGAGCAAGGGCGCGATACCTTTCCATATACGGCAGTGCCTGTCTATAGACTTCAGTTATCTCTTTTTTGTTCTTCCGGATGTCCTTCTCCAGGTCAAGCACCTTGTTGAGCAGTGCCATTCCAAGATTATAATAGGGCATCGGCAGAGTGTCATTGATATGTATGATACGCTCTGACACTCTGACACATTCGTCGTTCCGTCCCATATTCAGCAGAAGGGTTGACTTGGCAAAGAGGAAGAGCACGTCGGTGGAATCCACCTGCAGTGCCTCGTTAGCCGTGGCAAGCGCGCTGTCATAGTCATTTCTTGAATTATAGTAATCCATCAGCTGAGGGAAGAAATATCTGAACTCGGGATACGCCTTGAAACCGCGCTTCAGCGTAGCGAGATAATTTTCATCGTCATTTAGCTGCTGGTATGCCTCCGCCTTATAGCGCAAGGTATATTTCAGCTTTGCCGTGTCGCCCTCTGCCATGTCAGCATATTTCATAATCCTCTCGGGCGATTTAAGCATATATCCGCTATAGGTGGCCCAATAGGCCGCCTCGGTCAGTCGCCCGTCCTTCTGACTATAGTTGAAGCGGGCGAACATGGGTTGTGTGGCTGTCCCGATATAGCAGTCGAACAGGTCAAACGCGTTGTTGTACTGTCCTTTGCGCACGAAGAACGAGCCGCCAAAGTAAAGGTTTGGTCGATAATTGTTTAGTATCTCCGAATACTTCTTTCTCTGACTCTGGTCAATGGAGTCAAGTTGTGAGATGATGTCAAACATCTCCTTAGCCTGGTTGAACAATGCCGCTGTGTCGTAAGCCTGCTTCAGGTAGAGTTTCTCATTACCCACGGCATACTGTTTCTCCACGGCCTCAAACCATGTGGTATATATCTTTGGATTTTGGCGGTTGGCGGAATCCTTGGCAAGCAAGTCCTTCATCAACTTCGCCGCCTTGTCCAGGTTTGCGCCACTCTTTATGTATGACCGCGCTTGAGAGATCTCCTTACGTTGAGCTCTCAAGCACGGTGTTATCATTGTCAAGAGAAGCGTTATTGAAACAATCTTCAACATTCAATCTTCAATCTT
>JBJEAV010000183.1:0-11147 GCA_051869395.1 Prevotella sp. | reverse complement strand
TCATTGTCAAGAGAAGCGTTATTGAAACAATCTTCAACATTCAATCTTCAATCTTCAATCTTTCAATTTTCAATCTTCAATCTTTCAATTTTTCAATCTTTCAATTGTTAAGAAGCCCCTGCATCTCTGCTGCCTTGGCCTCGTCGCCCAAAGAGTAGTAGATCTGATACAAAGGATATGCCCAGCGGGTCTTCTCCTGGTTGGGGTCCATTGTCTTCAGCTTCTCCAAATAACCCTTTGACTCATTGAGCACGTCGAGAATCTTCTTGTTGTTCTCAACTGTGAGGCGGCCTGTTGCCTTGTCGGCAAGCTGGTCCTTAAGGGCTATTGCCTTGGAGTTAAGGCTGATACCGATATTGAAGATAACCTGCACGAACTCAGGGTCAATCTCCACGGCCTTCTTGTATGCCTCAACGGCTTCATCCCACTTCTCCTCGTTCATGAGCACCTCGCCCTTCAAAGCCCAAGCCATCTTGTTCTGTGGATTCTTTGAAATCTCATCCTCGAGCCATACCTTCTTCTCTGCTGCCATCCAAGGCTTGGAGTAGTAGTCAATCATCATGCCGAAGAAACGCTCGTTCTGAGGATTCTTGGCGTGAAGGTCCTTCAGTGTGTTCAGATAAGCCACTGAGTCAGCGTGTGTCTTGCAGTTGTCCTTCTGTGAGAAGATGAGAATCTCCTGGGCATCATTTACCTTGGCGGGATCCTGCATTGCCACGTTGGCATAACGCACTGCCTTCTCGTAATCCTTCTGGTTGTATGCAGCCAAGGAAGCGAAATAGGCAACCTCTGACAGGCTCTTGTCCTCGGGGAATGTCTCACCCTCGAAGAAAGGAGCTGTGGGAGCATCAACATACAGTCCCCATGCCTCAAGGGCAGAAGCCTGGTCCTTGCGGTCGTTGTAGAAATAAAGTCCGGCATTAACCAAGTTGGGGCGGGCAGCCATCAGGCGTGAACGGTTCTTCTTCTGGAACTTAGGCTTCACCTTGCCCTTCTCGTTCGGCTGGATGTCGAACTCATTGCACTTGTAGGCATACTTGAAAGCCTGGATGAGAGACTTGTTCATGCTCAGTGTATCATACGCGTTCTTCATGACCACGCTCTTCTGGGCCTCGTCAAAAATCTTTGAGAACGTCTGATACTCGGCTTCACACTTTGCACCCCATTCTTCAGCCTGCTGGGCTGCTGTCTGGGCAAAAGCAGTGGTAGCTGCCGCTGCCATAACTGCCATCATCATAATTTTCTTCATTGTAGTATTTATTAGAGATAAAACATTAATTTTCAGGTGTTATATCCACTTCGGGAACGGCATCTGTCTCGGGAGTGGCATCTGTCTCGGGAACAATCTCCTCTTCCTCCTCTGTATGAGTCATCACCTTGCATACGCTGGCAATCACGTCATTCTTCTTGGTGAGGTTGATGAGTCTCACTCCCTGGGTGGCGCGTCCCATTACCCTGACGTCTGCCACCTTAAGACGGATAAGAATACCGCTCTTGTTGATAATCATAAGGTCGTTCTCGTCGGTAACTACCTTTATGGCAACAAGGCGTCCGGTCTTCTCGGTGATACTGATTGTCTTCACTCCCTTGGCTCCACGGGCTGTCTTGCGATAGTCGTCAACGTCGCTGCGCTTTCCGTAGCCGTTCTCGCTAACCACCATAATGGTCTCAGTCTGCGGGTCGTTGACACATACCAAGCCCACAACCTCGTCGTCACCGCCGTCAAGACGCATACCGCGAACACCGGTTGACACTCGACCCATAGGACGAAGGTCTTCCTCGTTGAAGCGGATTGCCCTACCGTTGCGGTTGGCAAGCAGAAGCTCGTTATGACCGTTTGTAAGTCGAACACCTACAACCTGGTCGCCTTCCAATATATTTATGGCGTTCACACCATTGGCACGCGGACGACTGTATGCCTCCAGGCAAGTCTTCTTGATGATACCATTCTTAGTGGCGAACACAACATAGTGGCTGTTCAGGAACTCACTGTCGTTGAAGTTCTTTATGCGCAATACGGCATTGATGGCATCGTCAGCCTCGATGTTGAGCAGGTTCTGTATCGCCCTACCCTTCGAGTTCTTCGCTCCCTCGGGTATTTCGTAGCACTTAAGCCAGTAGCACCTACCCTTCTGGGTGAAGAACAACAGGGTGTTATGCATAGTGGCGGGATAGATATACTCGGTGAAGTCCTCGTCGCGGGTGTGTGCTCCCTTGCTTCCCACTCCACCGCGACTCTGCTCGCGGAACTCGGTCAAGGCTGTACGCTTGATATATCCCAAGTGGCTGATTGTGATTACCACAGGGTCATCCGGATAGAAGTCCTCGGCATTGAACTCCTCGCTTGAGTACTTAATCTCGGTACGGCGCTCGTCGCCGTATTTCTCCTTCACCTCAAGCAGTTCGTCCTTCATCACCTTCTTGCACAGCTCGGGGTCATCGAGTATCTGCTGCAAATAAGCGATAAGTTTCTCAAGTTCCTCATATTCAGCGTGCAACTGGTCCATCTGCAAGCCGGTGAGCTGACGCAGGCGCATATCCACGATAGCCCTTGCCTGCACCTCGTCGAAGTCGAAACGCTTCATGAGGTTCTCAATAGCCTCCTGAGGTGTCTTGGATGCCCGTATAATATGAACGACCTCGTCGATATTGTCACATGCAACAATCAGTGCTTCAAGGATATGGGCACGGTCTTGAGCTTTCTTCAAGTCGAACTTGGTGCGACGTATTGTCACGTCGTGGCGGTGGTCAACGAAGTGCTTAACACATTCCTTAAGTGATAGCAACTTCGGGCGGCCGTGAACCAGTGCGATACAGTTAACGGAGAACGAGCTTTGGAGTGCGGTCATCTTGAACAGCTTGTTCAGTATGACATTGGCATTGGCATCGCGTCTCACGTCAACAACGATACGCATACCCTGACGGCCAGACTCGTCATTTACATTGGTAATGCCCTCTATTTTCTTCTCAGTGGCGAGGTCGGCGATATACTTCACAAGGTCAGCCTTGTTGACTCCGTAAGGTATCTCGGTGACAACAATCTTGTCGTGCGAGTCACCTGTCTCAATCTCTGCCTTGGCACGCATGATGATGCGTCCGCGACCGGTCTCATAGGCATCCCTAACACCTTGGATACCATAAATATAAGCACCTGTAGGGAAGTCCGGAGCCTTAATGTACTCCATAAGTCCATCGGTATCAATGTCCTCATTGTCAATATAGGCGCAGCATCCGTCAATCACCTCTCCTAAGTTGTGAGTTGGGATATTGGTTGCCATACCCACGGCAATACCGTTTCCGCCGTTAACAAGCAGGTTGGGAATCTTGGTGGGCATAACACTTGGTTCAACGAGCGAGTCGTCGAAGTTGTTCACCATATCCACGGTGTCCTTTTCCAGGTCGTCCATGATATGCTCACCCATCTTCGACAGTCGGCACTCCGTATAACGCATGGCAGCCGGTGAGTCGCCATCGACCGAACCAAAGTTACCCTGTCCATCCACCAGTGTGTACCTCATCGCCCAGTTCTGGGCCATACGCACCAGTGCTCCATACACAGAGCTGTCGCCATGTGGATGGTACTTACCAAGCACCTCACCAACGACGCGCGCACACTTCTTGTATGGGTTGTTACTTGTGTTGCCTATTCCCATCATACCATAGAGGATACGGCGATGGACAGGCTTGAAACCGTCTCTGACATCAGGAAGGGCACGTGCCACAATCACCGACATTGAGTAGTCGATGTATGAGGATTTCATCTCCTCCTCGATGTTGATTTTAATAATTCTGTCTTGATCTAATGTCTGATCCATTTTTGGATTTTCTCTATATTATTTTGTTATTATTTCTTTTAGCGTTCAAAATTACTAATAAAATCTGAGACAGCAAAACATTTAAGCAATTTTTAACGGCTAAAGGCAAAAAAAATCCCGAAACGACAATGTTTCGGGATTTTTGGATATAAATTAAACTAAACGTTTCCGATAGTCTTGATTATTCTGCTGCGGGAGCTTCCTCTTCCTCTACGGGAGCCTCAACCTCAGCAACAGGAGCTTCGGGAGCCTCTACCTTCTCCTCTACGGGAGCGTTCTCGGCTACAACCTTAACAGGAATCTCCACGCTAACTTCCTTGTGGAAGCAAACAGTGGCAACATAGTCACCTACCTTCTTGATGTCGCGCATAACGACAATCTTGCGGTCGATGTCGTGACCGAGCTTCTTCAGCTCCTCAGCCACGTGAGCTGCTGTAACAGAACCATAGGTAACGCCAGTAGCGCTCACCTTTGCGGTAATTGTGAGGGCAACGTCCTTGATAGCCTCAGCCTTCTGCTCGGCGGCAGCCTTGAGAGCCGCGAGCTTGTGAGCCTGCTGCTTGAGGTTCTCTGCCAATACCTTCTTTGCTGACTCAGAGGCGATGACTGCCTTGCCTGTAGGGATAAGGTAGTTACGTCCGTAGCCAGACTTCACGTTCACGATGTCGTTCTTGAATCCAAGTCCGATGATATCTTCTTTCAGTATGATTTCCATGTGTCAATCCTCCTCTTTAATTATTTCATCAAGTCAGTAACGTATGGAAGCAGCGCAATCTGGCGGGCACGCTTGATAGCCTGAGCCACGCGGCGCTGATACTTCAGGGAAGTACCTGTGATACGACGGGGAAGAATCTTTCCCTGCTCGTTGAGGAACTTCTTGAGGAACTCTGGATCTTTGTAGTCGATGTACTTGATACCGCTCTTCTTGAAACGGCAATACTTCTTCTTCTTTGTGTCCACTGAAGGTGGAGTCAAATACCTGATTTCTGATTCTTGTGCCATGATTTAAGCCTCCTCTGATTTTTTAGCATACTTGTTCTTGCGCTTGATAGCATACTCAGCGGCATACTTGTCGAGCTTAACTGTCATAAAACGGATGACCTTCTCGTCGCGACGATAGTTCACCTCAAGCTTGTTAACGAGTGATGGCTGAGCCTTGAACTCCAACAGACAGTAGAAACCTGTGGATTTCTTCTGGATAGGATAAGCCATCTTCTTCAGTCCCCAGGCCTCTTCGTTCAGAATCTCTGCACCATTGTCAGTGAGAAGCTTCTTGAATTTAGCGACCGTTTCCTTCATCTGATCATCAGACAAAACGGGAGTTAAAATGAAAACGGTTTCGTATTGATTCATACTACTTTAAAATGTTAAATTAATGTTATTTTGCAAAAATGCGGTGCAAAGGTACGCATTTTATTTCATTCTACCAAATTTTTTTTGTAATTTTGCCGCAAAATTAACGATTTATATGAAGATTAATAGAAAAACAATAGGTTTAGGGCTCGTTTTCTTCGGTTCTATCCTACTTTTAACAAGTTTTGCAGCGGGATGGACAAATTCCAACCCGCTGCTGGTTATGTGTCTCGTAATGATTGTCACGGGGATAGTGATTTACTCTTCCTCAGGCGTGATGAGCTTGTAGCCCTTGCCGTGGATGTTGATGATCTCTATCTGGTCGTCATCCTTCAGGTGCTTGCGCAGCTTGGTGATATATACATCCATTGAGCGGGCATTGAAGTAGTTATCGTCAATCCAGATGGTCTTCAGGGCAAAGTCGCGCTGCAGAATCTCGTTGGCGTGGCTGCAGAGCAGTGCGAGCAGTTCGTTCTCCTTGGTGGTGAGCTTGGTTTGCTTGTCGTCGATTACGAGCAACTGCTTCTGTGTGTCGAAGGTGAAGCGGCCGATGTGGTAGAGCGTGCTCTCCTTGTTCTTCTTGCCGCGCACGCGACGCAGGATTGCCTCAATACGGAATACCAGCTCTTCCATCGAGAAAGGCTTGGTGATATAGTCGTCGGCACCAATCTTGAATCCCTCAAGTATGTCTTCCTTCAGAGTCTTTGCTGTCAGGAAGATAATTGGAATCTCAGCGTTGGCGCTTCTGATTTCCTGTGCCAAGGTGAATCCGTCCTTCTTGGGCATCATCACGTCAAGCACGCAAATGTCAAACTTGGTCTTGAGGAATGCCTTGTAACCTGCGTCTCCGTCAGGACAAAGTTCTGCCTCATAGCCCTTAGCTGCCAAATACTCGCGCAGCAACATTCCCAGATTTTCATCGTCTTCGCAAAGAAGAATTTTCAAACTGTCTTCCATAATCTTTTCTTTTTTATATGTTAATACTTTAATATTTTAATATTTCAATATTTCAATTTTTTAATTTTTTATCACCGGCAAGGTGATGGTAAACTTCGTTCCCTTGCCATACTCGCTTTCCACGTGTATCGTGCCCTTGTGCAGGTCGATGATCTTCTTCACATAGGCAAGTCCCAAACCGAAGCCCTTGGCATCATGCAGGTTGCCGGTATGCACGCGGTAGAACTTCTCGAAGATTTTCTTCAAGTTCTCCTTCTTGATTCCCACTCCAGTGTCTCGAATCGAGAGATACAGGTGCTGGTCGTCATTCCATGTCCTCATGTATATGTCGAGGGGCTCGTCCTGCTTACGGTATTTCACGGCGTTGTCAAGCAGGTTGAATATCACGTTCTGGAAGTGCATCTCATCCACGTATATCGCCGAGTCGATAGCTTCAATCTCCGTGTATATCTTACCGCCAGTATGCTCAACTCGCAGTGTGAACGAGTTGGCAATGTTCTCCACCATCTCGTTGAGGTCGAGCTCCTTCTTCTTGAACACCGCGTTCTTGCGGTCGAACATCGACATCTGCAGCACCTTCTCCACGAGGAACCTCAGTCGCTTCGACTCGTCGTTTATCACTCCACCGAGATGGTTGAGCATTGCGGGACTCTTGCCCACACTGTTGTCGTTGAGCATCTGTGCCGCCAATGATATGCTGGCTATCGGAGTCTTCAGCTCGTGCGTCATGTTGTTGATGAAGTCGTTCTTAATCTCGGTGTATCTCTTCTGGCGGAATATCACGACGATGGTGAAGATAAATGTCACAAAGAGCACCAGCGTGAATGCCACCGACGGTATCATGAAGCGCACGCTCGAATAGATATATCCGTTGATGTCGGGGAAATGAATCCTCACCACTCCCATCTTAGACGAAGGGTCGTTGCGGAACAACACCTGCGAGTAGGTATATGGCAAACCGTCTTCCGTATAGTCGGGACATCTATAGACCTCGCGCCCGTCGGCTGTTGACACCGTGAAGTGATAGGGAATGTTGATGCCGTTGTTGAGCAGCTCCGCCCTGATGTCCTGATCGAGCAACTTGAAGTTGATGCGCTCTCTCAATGGTTTCTCGCTTGCTGTATATAGGATGTTATATACCACCTCGTCGAGCAGTGCCTTCTGATAGACGTACCTGTTTCTCACTATCTCCTGAAGCGACTTCGATGCCTCGCTAATCGAGTTCTTGTCCGACCTCAGTATCATGGCCTTGGGGATGGTGGAAGGCTTGGTGGTGATGGTCTTGAGCTGGAATGACGAATATATCGTGCCATCCTTGCCTGCCACGGCATACTGATGAGAGTGCTGCACCACACCGTTGAGGTTGCCGCCCACCATTACCGAGTCTTGCCTGAACGCCCTGCGCTCTGTCTCGTTGACGTCCTTTTCAAGATAGCGCAGCGTCTCGTTCACCTCGAGATTTCTCGACGCCTGATAGAGACTTCTGTTGACTGACTCGTCAAACTGTTCCTTCTTCATCTTTGCCATCTCCTCAATGTAAGACAGCTGAAGATAAAGCAACACGATGAACGAAAGTCCCATTACTATTGCTATTATCCAAATCGTTGACTTCTTCATGGCTGCAAAGATACGCCAATTTTTAATAAGTTGTTCCAATTAAGTTAAATATTTCCTCTGTATTTAACCTAATTAACATTTTTATCTTATTTTACTTGCAAATATTTAAGTAGCTTCAATGCAATAGCTATCAAAACATAGCTAAACACCACTTGCATCACAGTAGGTTTCAGTCCATCCACGGATGCAAACGGAAGTCCCGCAATCACTCCAAGCACATAATTGAGCATCCAAGCCAACATTCCCACCGCCCTCACAGCCAATGTCTGCAACACTGCCACTGGCCATAACATCACCGTAATTAGTGTGCCATATAATAATAAGGTGGCAATGGGCACCGCCACAAGATTGGATAGCACAAACCAGCATGGCAGCGAACCGAAATAATATGCCACCAATGGAGCCGTGGCAATTTGGGCTGCAATGCTCACCGTGAGCATACTCCACGGTTTCATCACCCAATGATGTCTCTTGACAAAACCATAAGGCAACATACCGTCGAGCAAAGGGCATATCACGATGATTCCGCCCACAGACAATACTGACAACTGGAAACCGACGTCAAAGAGCACATAGGGATTGAGTATCAACATGCCGAAAACAGTAGCCACAAGAACATCCATGCGGTCATACCCCCGCCTCATCACGGCTGCCAACGTGAACATACTGAGCATCACGGCTGCCCTTACTGCCGAAACAGGCATCCCCACAATAACGACATAACACCACACGGAACCCACGATGGCAAAACGCGACACAACACCATGACCTCCAAACAAAACGGTAAGAACAAAATAGATGATTGCAAGATGAGTGCCGGACAAGGCAAGGATATGCGCCACACCTGCCTTGGAATAGTCGTCCCTCAATCTCTGCTCCACCATCCGTTTCTCACCAAGACTCATTGCCGACACCACAGCCAATTCGTCTCCTTCCATACCTCTTGCCCTGAACATATCTATCACCTTTCCCCTCACTGCTGCGGCACCAGTCTCTACGTAAGTTCCCCATCCCGGTTCATCCAGTCCATCAGGCTCAATCTCCTTGTCATTAACCGCGGCAAGCATAATGCCACACAATGCCATTGCCGCAAACACTAACACCAATGAAATGACATTGCTTAACAATCCTTTTAGGCGTATAAACAATATCGCCGTCACAACCAATACGGTTGCGACGGCGACTGTCAAAAGGTCAAGGACACCAGCAATAAAACGCCATTCAGCATACAAGAGGACTCCTGTAGCCAAGGCAAGAGTGCAAAAAAAAGCTGGACGATCCTTGACCATAAAAAATGATATTGTCTCTATTAATCCTCGCTTTCCTCGGCCTCGTGCTCCTGGATGAGCTGCTGCTGGATATCGTTGGGCACAAGCTCGTAGCTGGCGAACTTCGTTGTGAACGAAGCGCGTCCGCCAGTTATTGAACTGAGGGCGATACTGTAGTTGGAGAGTTCCTTCAGAGGAATCTTTGCCTGCAGCTTCTGATAGCCTGCCTCACTGTCCATACCCATAATGAGGGCACGACGACCCTGCAAGTCGCTCATCACGTCACCCATAAAGTCGGCGGGAACATATACTTCCAGGTCATATATCGGTTCGAGGATCTTCGGTCCAGCCTCCCTGAACGCTGCTGCGAAGGCATTGCGTGCAGCGAGCATGAACGAAAGCTCGTTGGAGTCAACGGGGTGCATCTTTCCGTCATATACAATGACGCGTACATCACGTGCGTAGCTGCCTGTGAGCGGACCGCGTTCCATGCGCTCCATGATACCCTTTAGGATGGCGGGCATGAATCTCGTATCAATAGCACCACCGACAACAGAGTTCATGAATACGAGCTTGCCACCCCATTCGAGGTCGATTTCCTCGCGGCTCTTGATGTTCATGCGGAACTCCTGACCGCCGAACTTGAACACTGTCGGGTCGGGCATTCCGTCGGCATAAGGCTCGACAATCAGGTGAACCTCACCAAACTGTCCTGCACCACCCGACTGTTTCTTATGGCGATAGTCGGCGCGTGCCTGCTTGGTAATGGTCTCACGATAAGGAATCTTAGGCTCACCGTACTTCACCTGGATCTTCTCGTTGTTCTCGAGTCTCCACTTCAGCGTGCGCAGGTGGAACTCACCCTGTCCGTGAACGATGGTCTGTCTGAGCTCCTTCGACTGCTCGACAACCCATGTCGGGTCTTCCTGCCTCATCTTGGTGAGGGCAGCCATAAGCTTCTCCATCTCCTGCTCGTTGACAGCCTTGATAGAGCGTGAGTACTTCGAGTTAGGATACTTGATGAAGTCATACTTGTAGTCGCAGTCTTTCTCGTTGAGAGCGTTTCCAGTCTTCACGTCCTTGAGCTTCACGGTACAACCGATGTCACCGGCGCAAAGCTCGTCAACGGCGATACGGTTGGCTCCCGCACAAGCATATATCTGTGCCATGCGCTCCTTAGAGCCACGGTCTGCATTCGAAAGGTCAGTACCGGCCTTAATCTTTCCGCTCATCACCTTGAAGTATGACACCTCGCCGATGTGCGGCTCCATACCGGTCTTGAAGAAATAGAGAGATGTGGGTCCATTAGAGTCGGCTGCCACTTCCTCACCACGAGTATTGTGTACCTTAGGCATTTCACTAACGAACGGCACCACGTTGCCAAGGAACTCCATCAGACGGCGAACACCCATGTCCTTACCTGCACATACGCAGAAGACCGGGAATATAGAACGTGTCACGAGTCCCTTGCGGATACCCTCGCGCAGTTCGTCCTCTGTCAGAGTCTCTTCCTCGAAGAACTTCTCCATCAGTCCCTCGTCGTTCTCGGCGGCTGCCTCCACAAGTGCCTTGTGAAGCTCCATTGCCTTGTCCATCTCCTCGGCGGGGATATCCTCGATGATAGGAGCACCGCCCTCGGGCTTCCATGAATACTTCTTCATTAGCAGCACGTCGATGAGAGAGTTAAAACCGGGACCAGTGGCGACAGGATACTGGATCTGCACGCACTTGGGTCCGTAAATCTCCTGCATGGTGGAGATTATGTTGTCAAAATCACATTTGTCACTGTCCAACTGGTTGACAAGGAAGATTACCGGCTTCTTCAGCTTCTCGGTGTAGCGGAAGTTGTTCTGGGTTCCAACCTCGGGACCATACTGTCCGTTGATGAGCACCACGGCCTGGTCGGTGACGTTCAATGCGGTGATGGCACCACCCACGAAGTCGTCAGAACCCGGACAGTCGATGATGTTCAGCTTCTTGTTGTTCCACTCAACATGGAACACGGTTGAGAACACGGAGTAACCATATTCCTGCTCTACGGGGAAATAGTCACTCACTGTATTTTTAGCTTCCACAGAGCCGCGGCGCTTGATGATGCCGGCCTCATAAAGCATTGACTCGGCAAGTGTTGTCTTGC
>JBJEAV010000182.1:0-2729 GCA_051869395.1 Prevotella sp. | reverse complement strand
GGTGTTATCCTTATCACCACCAAGCGCGGACAGGAAGGCAAGGCTGTCGTGAACGTAAAGGCCAACATGACCGTGAAGGTGCCTTCGAAGTTGCCTGAGAAGTATGACTCTTACGATGCCTTGAAATTAAAGAACCGCGTGCTCATGCGCGAGTATGCTCTTGCGGCAAACAAGCAGTCGGGATGGGGCGACCTTGTGCCGGAGGAAATCCTCAACAAGTATCGTAATCCCGCCAACCTTGAGGAGTGGGACCGCTATCCTAACGTTGACTGGGAGAACGAACTGTTCCGCGACTACACCACTTCTTATAATGCCAATGCGAATATCTCAGGTGGTACGGCATTTGTGAAGTACTATGCAGCAGTCGATTTCATTCATGAAGGCGACCTCTTCCGCAAGTTCACAAACACCCGTAACTATCAGTCGGGTTATGGCTTCAACCGTGTCAACATGCGCTCTAACCTCGACTTCAAGCTCACCGGCACTACCGACTTTACCGTAAACCTCTTCGGAAGCAACGGCGTGAGAACAACTCCATGGGGAGGAAGTGTGAGCGACGGTTACTGGTCATCTGTATATCTTACAGCTCCAGATGCTTTCCGCCCAGTGTATAGTGATGGTACATACGGATACTATGGTCCTCGCAAGGCTGATGCTCCTAACGCAATTTCACAGCTTGCAAACTCAGGTATTGAGAAGCAGACCACCACACGACTCACCACCGACTTCATCCTGAAGCAGAAGCTTGACTTCGTGACAAAGGGACTCGAGTTCACCGGTCGTTTCTCTCTCGACAATACATTCAAGGAAGTTGAACGTGGTATCAACGACCTATATCACAGCTATCTTGAAAAGTATATTGATCCTGTAACGGGTCAGGTGAGCTATGAGCCTAACGAGGACTATAAGGAAACCATCGCATGGTCAACACAGGCAGGTCATCTTGACAGAAAAGCCACTTATCGTAAGATTTACTATTCTCTACAACTTAACTATGCCCGCCAGTTTGGCAAGCACGACGTGACTGGTTTGGCTCTCTTCAGCCGCGAGAAAACCACTTCCGGTTCTCAGTTTGCACGCTTCCGTGAGGACTGGGTGTTCCGTGCCACATATAACTACGACCTGCGCTACTTCTTCGAGGCTAACGGTGCATACAACGGTTCTGAGAAATTCGGTCCCGACTATCGCTTCGACTTCTTCCCATCTGTATCAGTGGGATGGATGCTGACAAATGAGAAATTCATGAAGAATCTGAAGTTCATCGACATGATCAAGTTCCGTGGTTCATGGGGTAAGGTCGGTGACGACAATGTAGGTGATAGATGGCTATATATGGATAAGTGGTCATTGGGAGGCAACACCCAGATGGGTAATATTCTTGCCAATACACCTTATACTATATATAGCAATACCCAAATTGGTAACCCCGATATCCATTGGGAGGTGTCTGAGAAGAAGAACTTCGGTATCGACTATTCGTTCTTCGGAGGATTGTTGGCTGGTTCGTTTGATATCTTCAAGGACCATCGTACCGACATCTTGCTCTCAGGTAAATCCGATGACCGTGCAATACCAAGTTACTTTGGAACAACAGCACCTTGGACTAACCTTGGTGAGACAGAGAGTAAGGGTTATGAGTTGGAAGTTCGTTCTAACTATGTGTTCCCCAACAAGATGCGAGTATATCTCAATATGAACATGACCCATGCCACCAATAAGATATTGTTTAAGGATGACCCCGTAAACAAGCCCGCTTACCAAAAGGGTGCAGGTCATGCCATTGGTCAGACCACAACCTTCCTCGACGAGGGTTTTATGCGTGGATGGGATGACATCTATGGTAGTACGGAGCGTATTGAGAACAACAACTATAAGTTCACAGGTGACTATCTTATCATGGACTTCAACGGTGACGGTATAATTGACCAGCAAGATGCAGCTCCTTACGGATACACCGGAACTCCTCAGAACACATATTCTACAACAGTGGGATTCGAGTATAAGGGTTTCCAAATCTCGGCTCAGTTCTATGGTGTCACCAACGTGACACGTCTCGTTAACTTCCCGACATTCGACCGTCAGAAGAACGTGGCATACGAAGAGGGAACATATTACACTATCGCCAATGGCGGCGATGTTCCTCTGCCACGCTGGGCTGCTGACGCCTCAAAAGGAATGGATGGTACACGTTACCTTTACGATGGCTCTTATCTTCGTCTGAAGAATATGGAGATTGCTTACACCTTTACAGGCAATTGGGTTAAGAAGATGCACATGAAATCGTTGCGTGTATATCTTAATGGCGACAACCTCTTCCTTTGGACGGATATGCCCGATGACCGCGAGTCAAACTTCTCGGGTGGTGCTTCTACAGGTGCTTATCCTACAATGCGCCGATTCAACCTTGGCGTGAATATTACTCTTTAAATGAAGAGTGAAGAATGAAGAATGTTCTAAATGAAGAATTCTTAAATAACAAGTATAAATTATGAAGAAATATATAAAGTCATTTATAGCACTCCTGCTGAGCATGCCTCTCTCAACGTCGTGTACGGAATACCTCGACAAGGCTCCTAACAGCGACATCAGCGAGACCGATCCCTTCAAGAACTATACCAACTTCCAGGGATTCATCGAGGAGATGTATAACTGTATTCCCCTGATTTCGGCAGGTAACTACCACTGCTGCTGGAATTTCGGAGAAGAGGAACTCTGGCAGAACGACGACC
>JBJEAV010000181.1:0-12533 GCA_051869395.1 Prevotella sp. | reverse complement strand
AAACCTTAGTCTAATTTAACTTTTCTGCGGCAGCCTGATCACTGTGCGGCATCCCTCGGTGTAGGCGGTATCCACATATATGGAGCCTTGCAGGCGCTTCATCACGTCGCGGCATATCGCAAGGCCCATTCCTGTGCCCTGTGAGAACTCGTCCACCTTGGTGAACTCCTCAAACACCCACTCGCTCTTCTCCTTGGGTATGCCCCTGCCGCAGTCGCTAATGGTTATCTCGGTGTGGCTGTCGGCTTGTCGGGCGGCAATGGTGATGAGGCTGTCGCCGGCAAACTTTACGGCATTGTCCATGACCATCGACAGCACCTTGATGAGAAGCGTGGCGTCGGTGGTCACCTTGATGTCGGCACCAGTGGGGTCCACCGCTATCACTCCGCCCTTGGGCAACAGCGCCCTATAGGTGGCACTGATGTCGCCGATGACATTGCTGATATCCACCGGCTCCATGTTTACGGGTATGTTCTGTATGTCGGAGGCATAGAGCACATCGTCGATAATCTTTGTCAGCTGGCCGCTCTTCTCCATAATCACGTCGGTCATCTTGCGGTATTCCTCCTTGCCGCCTAACATGGAGGTTATTAGTTGTGAGAATCCCACTATGCCGTTCAGCGGTGTGCGTATCTCGTGCTTTATGCTCTTGATGAAGGATGTCTTCACCTGCAGAGCGTGCTCCGTCTTCTCGTATGCCTTGGTGATGGCGGCATTTGCTGCCTTGAGCTGGCGCGATGCCCTCACCTGCGACACTATAATCATTACCAGCAACACCAAAACCACCAATATCAGGCCTATGATGACGTATGCCGTGAGCAGCTTCCTGTCTTTTATCACGTTCTGCAGTCGTATGTTCTCATATTCATACTGCTTCACATTGAGCAGTTCCGACATCTCCTCGGTGTTGGACAGCGACTGGTTTATGCGGTTGGAGTCGTTGAGGGCCTTGAATTTCTCCATGTATTCCAGTGCCATGGGATAATTGCCAAGCCCCTTGTATATGGCCGCCATGTCGGAATAATATCCCTCGTTGTAAGGCATTATGTCCATGTCCTGCTTGATTTTCACCAGTGAGTCGCTCGCCGCGAGGGCTTCCCTCCACTGCCTGGTTTTCATATACTCTTGCACGCGCAGGGAATAGAGCAGGCGGCGGGAGTCCTCCGACCCTTCTTCTTCAAGCATCGACATATAGTAGTGCGCCTTGTCAATGCTCCCTTTCATTGCCTTCAGGTGATAGTAGGCATAGGTGTACCACAGGAAATTCTCGCGGAAGTCGCGCATTTGGTCATTCTTTTTTCCTTTGTTGGCTGTGCTTATCTGCTCGGCCTTTATGAGGCATGACAGCGCCTTGCTGTCATAATGCCTGTTGTCGTCGATATACGACAGTCCGGCATACGTGTAGATATTGGCAGCCATATAGTCGTTGCCTTTCTCTATGTTCCTGATGAGCAGCGAGAGTTCCTTGAATTCCATGTCCTCAAGGCGCATGTCCCTGTAGCACTCAAATATGGCGAAATGAGCGATGGTGAACACCTTGGGCGAACTGATGTTGGCAGCCATCTCCTTGGCTATGGCTATGGCCGAATGGTTTCGCCCCAGGTCCTGGTAACCGTAGATTATATACTTGTAGGCATTGATGAAGCAGTCCTCCTGCTTGTCCTTGTCCTTCACGTCGCGATGCATGTCCTTGAGCATGACCTGGGCTTTCTCCGGCTGTCCCTGCCATAGGGAGGTGACAAAGATATACAGTTTGTATGCCGTGGCGATGCCCTTGTCGTCTTTGATGTCTCTCGACGCGTTCATCAGCTTGTCGATGCGTTTCGTCACATCCTTGTCATAGATATGTTCCTCCACATCGTTTATCAGGGAGTCGATGCGGTTCGGCTTCGACTTATGGTCGTCGCACCACATCTGGACGCTTACTGCCAGTAGCAGGCTAATTATTGCAGCTATACGTTTATTCATACCTTTTGTCTTCTTTTTTTGTTGGTCGAAATTTATTAATGGCGGTCTTCGTGTCGCAAAACCGCTGCAAATATACGAATAATTTTCCAAATGGCAAAGAAAATGACTGAAATTTTGCTCCTTAGCCTATTTTAACTTCTTGGGGCTGTAAAAATCCGGAACAATGCTTTGCCATTTGAAAAAAAATGATTACCTTTGCAGCCGTAATAACTAATATCAACTCTATTCAGACTATGAAAAGAAATATTTTGGCATTTTTGGCAACGGCATTGGTTAGTGCTGCAGCCGCACAGCCACAGGATGAAAAGGTGGCTTACCTGTTCACTTACTTCACAGGCAACGCTCCTGAGGAGGAGCAGATTTGCTATGCACTGAGCGACGACGGATATAACTACACGCCGCTCAACGGGGGATATCCCGTAATCAGCAGCGACACTATCGCCTATACACAGTGCGTGAGAGACCCTCACATACTGAGAGGCGAGGACGGAAAGACGTTTTATATGGTGGTGACCGACATGAAATCCTCGTTGGGATGGGCAAGCAACCGCGGTATGGTGCTGATGAAGAGCACCGACCTCATCAACTGGCAGCACTCGGCTGTTAACTTCCCCACCAAATATCCAAAGAAGTGGGGCAATGTCACACGTGTGTGGGCACCGGAGACCATCTACGACAAGAAGGCGGGCAAGTATATGGTATTCTACTCTCTGCGCACGAGCCATCCAAAGTCGTTCGACCGTATATATTATTCATACGTGAATGACGACTTCACCGACCTCGAGGGCGAGCCGCAGTTCCTCTTCGACAATGGATCGGCCACTATCGACGGAGATATCGTGTATAATCCGGAAGACGGTCTCTACCACCTTTTCTATAAGAGTGAGGGCGGAAGGGGCATCTTCCAGGCCACTGCAAAGACTCTGACCGCAGAACCGGGACAAAACCCCGGAAGCCAGTGGACTAAGCATGACGCTCATGTTGACCAGACGAACGAGGCCGTCGAGGGAGTGGGAGTGTGCCAGAGCATCGACGGCAAGTCGTGGATTGTTATGTACGACTGCTATGCCAACGGGCACTATCAGTTCTGCAAGAGCACCGACCTGAAGAACTTCTCGGTTGTGCAGAACACTGAGACCAAGGGTATGTTCACTCCCCGACATGGAACAATCATCCCCATCACACAGGCTGAGAAGGACAGGCTGCTGGCAGCATACGGCAACCGCACCAATCCCTTGCTCCCCGGATTCCATGCCGACCCCGAGATTCTCTATTCCAACAAGACAAAGAAATACTATATCTACAGCACCACCGACGGTACTCCGGGGTGGGGAGGATATACCTACAGCGTGTTCTCGTCCGACAACCTGATTGACTGGAAGGACGAGGGTGTTGTGCTCGACGCCAAGAGCGACCAGGTGAAGTGGGCGAGCGGAAACCTGTGGGCACCGGCCGCCATCGAGGTGAAGCAGAAGGACGGTTCATACAAGTACTACCTCTACTTCAGTGCCAACGCCGGCAAGCGCAAGGAGATAGGAGTGGCAGTGAGCGACAGTCCTACAGGTCCGTTTGTGGAGTCGGGAGCACCCATCATCAGCGACTCGCCCGTGGGCAGGGGACAGCAGATAGATGTTGACGTGTTCCAGGACCCGAAGTCGAAGAAGTTCTATATCTACTGGGGCAACGGATATATGGCAGGAGCCGAGCTGAGTGCCGACATGAAGACGGTGAAGAAGGAGACCATCACGGTGATGACTCCCGAGGGCGGCACCAAGCAGGACTATGCCTTCCGCGAGGGAGCATACGTGTTCTATCGCAAGGGCACATACTATTTCACATGGTCGGTGGACGACACCGGTTCGCCCAACTATCATGTGGCTTACGGAACGTCTAAGTCGCCTCTTGGACCGATCAAGGTGGCTGACGAGCCTGTGATACTGATACAAGACCCCGCGAATGAAATCTACGGCACTGCCCACAACTCCATACTCCAGATTCCGGGCAAGGACGAGTGGTATATCTTCTATCACCGCATCAACAAGCACTTCATCAGTCCCGACAAGGGGCCCGGAGTACATCGCGAAGTGTGTGCCGACCGCATGACATTCGACAAGAAGGGCCGCATCATCCCCGTGAAGCCCACTCACGACGGCCCGTCACTTAAGTAAAGAACATTAAAAATATGCCGTTTATTTGCCATAAATCAACAAAAATAGATGAAAAAGATATTTTTTTTTGATTTTTTGGCAAAAAAATCGGAGAAAACGCTTGCGGAATCAAAAAAAAGTTGTACTTTTGTGGCTGCTAAAGACTAAAAAGTGATTTTCCCGATCATAATAGGTTTTTTGAATTGAAATAATACAGCTAATCAGGTGGAATATGCGACGCAAGTCGTAACACCTGTGTCGTATCGAAATATATTTTATTTCAATAGGTGTCTTTTTAAGGTAAAGCCCCAGGAGGAGTAGTGATTACTGTATCCTGGGGTCGTTTTTTATGTATTTTAATACTTGACTTGAAGAGAAATACCGTAATTTTTTGCTCGTTTGGCAAAAAAGTAGTAACTTTGCACCCGAATTTTATTATACGTATAATTTTATGTTTGGAAAGAAAAGAAGATGGCACGCCTTGCCAGGGCAACCGCTGACCGAAATGGACAAGCGAATCATCGAACTGGAAAAGCGAGGAAAGCTCGTTCCCACACGCGACCTTATCAAGACGCCCGAACAGATTGAGGGCATACGCAGGAGCGGTGTGGTGAATACGGGTGTGCTCGACGAGGTGGAAAAGAATATACATGCGGGAATGTCAACACTTGAGATTGACAAGATATGCTATGACTACTGCACAAGTCATGGTGCAACTCCTGCTTGCCTTGGCTATGAGGGATTTCCCAAGAGCGTTTGCACGAGTATCAACGAGGTGGTGTGCCACGGTATTCCCAAGGAGGAGGACATCCTTGAGGAGGGCGACATCATCAATGTGGATTTCACCACTATCCTCGACGGGTATTATGCCGACGCCTCCCGTATGTTTGTCATTGGTAAGACGACTCCCGAGAAGGAACAGCTGGTGAGGGTGGCCAAGGAGTGCCTCGAAGTGGGTGCCGAGGCTGCCAAACCGTGGGGATATGTGGGAGACATAGGTCATGCCGTGCAGAAGCATGCAGAGAAATACGGCTATGGCGTTGTGAGGGACCTCACTGGTCATGGTGTGGGATTGCATTTCCACGAAGACCCCGAGGTGTCGCACGTAGGTCATCGCAATACTGGCATGCTGCTCGTCCCTGGAATGGTGTTCACCATCGAACCGATGATCAACCAAGGCACATGGAAGGTGTTCATAGATGCTGACGACGAGTACGGATGGGAGGTCATCACGGGCGACGAGTTGCCAAGCGCACAGTGGGAGCACACGTTCCTGATGACCGAACACGGGGTTGAGATATTGACTTATTGACAATATATATATAATAAGGTGTAAATGGAAGCCAAGAAGGATATTTATATTCTCGGAATAGAGAGCAGTTGCGACGACACGTCGGCTGCCGTCCTGCGCAACGGTGTGCTGCTGAGCAATGTCACAGCCAGTCAGGACGTTCACAAGGCCTATGGCGGTGTGGTGCCCGAACTGGCATCGAGGGCGCATCAGCAGAATGTGGTGCCCGTGGTTGACCAAGCCATCAAGAGGGCTGGCATCACCAAGGAGCAGTTGACGGCTATTGCCTTCACACGAGGACCGGGGCTTATGGGCTCGCTCCTCGTGGGAGTGAGCTTCGCCAAGGGACTCGCCAGGGCACTTGGCATACCGCTGATAGACGTAAACCATCTGCAGGGGCATGTGATGGCGCATTTCATCAAGGAGAGCGATGACGACACCACGGCTCCCCCATTGCCATTCATCTGCCTGTTGGTCAGCGGTGGCAACTCGCAGATTGTCAAGGTGAACGCATATAACGACATGGAAGTCCTGGGACAGACAATCGACGATGCTGCCGGAGAGGCAATCGACAAATGCTCGAAGGTGATGGGGTTGGGGTATCCCGGAGGACCGATAATTGACAGGCTCGCGCGACAGGGAAATCCCCATGCCTACAAGTTTGCCGAACCGCAGATTCCTGAGCTCAACTACAGTTTCAGCGGACTCAAGACTTCGTTCCTCTATAATCTGAGGGACTGGGTGGCTGAAGATCCCGACTTCATCGAGAAGCACAAGGAGGACATTGCAGCCAGCCTTGAGTTCACGATAGTCGATATACTGATGAAAAAACTGCGCAAGGCAGTGAAAATGACGCACATAAAGCATGTGGCAGTGGCAGGGGGCGTGAGTGCCAACAACGGGCTTCGCAATGCCTTCAAGGAGCATGCCGAGAGATTCGGGTGGACGATATACATCCCCAAGTTCAGCTATACCACCGACAATGCCGCCATGATAGGCATCACGGGATATTACAAGTATCTCGACGGTGAGTTCTGCGGCATCGATGCCCCCGCATTCTCCAAGGTGACATTCAAGTAAGATATTAATAGACCTAAAATATAGACATTATATGGATTTCGAAAGCAAAATAATCAGCAGGGAGATCAGTCAACTGCTGTGGGAAAGAGAGAAAACATTGGGTACGGCGGAAAGCTGTACGGGTGGACGCATAGCCGAGGCAATCATAGCCATTCCGGGTGCCTCGAAGTATTTCAAGGGAGGCATAGTCTCGTATGCCGACGAGGTGAAGGAAAACCTCTTGGGAGTGAGCAGTGAGCTTATTGCCGAGAAAACTGCCGTGTGTGAGGAAGTGGCTGTGGAGATGGTGAAGGGAGCCTGCAAGGCCCTGAATACAGACTACGCCATTGCAGCCACCGGTATAGCAGGTCCAGCCGGAGGCACACCGGAAATTCCCGTCGGTACAATCTGGTTGGCTTGTGGCGACAAGGACAAGGTGACCACCCATCTGCTGAAAGAGGACTTCGGACGCGACGTGAATCTCTCGATAGCCACCAACAAGGCACTCGAAATGTTCCTCGATTTTCTTAAAACCGACGAGACACACAAGGAAGACGACGGAGAGCAGCAGGGGGAAGTGAAATGGGGCGCAAATTGAGCAAAAATAGGCCCGAAATCGAAAGAAATCTTAAAAAATAGCCTAATAGGTTGATTTTTAAGAATAAATATTTGGTGATTTCGAAAAAAGTCGCTAACTTTGCACCCTGTTTGGAATAAGTTAGTAAAAAGAAAAGAAAACTTAGATAGAAATGTCGAAGATTTGTCAGATTACAGGAAAGAAGGCACAGATCGGTTGCAATGTGTCTCACTCAAAGCATCGCACAAAGCGCAGCTTTGACGTAAACCTCTTCAGCAAGAAGTTCTACTATGTAGAGGAAGGTTGCTGGATTAGCTTGAAAATCAGCGCCGCTGGTTTGAGATTGATCAACAAGGTCGGATTGGATGCAGCTCTTAAGCAGGCTGTGTCTAAGGGATTTTGTGAGTGGAAGGATATTAAAGTTATAGGAGAATAATCATCATGGCAAAGAAAGCTAAGGGCAATAGAGTACAGGTGATTCTGGAGTGCACTGAGATGAAGAACAGTGGCATGCCTGGTACAAGCCGCTACATTACGACCAAGAATCGTAAGAATACTCCTGAGAGAATGGAATTGATGAAGTACAACCCCATCTTGAAGAAGATGACGCTTCACAAGGAAATCAAATAATAACTTTTAAAACAGCTTATAAGAAATGGCAAAGAAAGTTGTGGCTACCCTCCGCGATGGTTCTACGGATGGTCGCTCTTACACTAAGGTTATCAAGATGGTGAAGAGCCCAAAGACTGGCGCTTACATCTTTGACGAGAAGATGGTTCCTAACGAGCAGGTTAAGGAATTCTTCAAGTAATGCTGATTATCATTCAATTTTGATTAAATATAAAGACTGTGGCTTTTTTATAAGGGTTACAGTCTTTATTTTGTTTCTATGAATACACCGTTGTTGTCTATTGTCGTTCCTGTGTATCGCGTCGAGGCAACCCTTGAAAAGTGCGTGCAAAGTATTGTGACTCAGTCCTTTGCTGACTTTCAGCTTGTCTTGGTGGATGACGGCTCGCCCGACGCTTGCCCCCTGATGTGTGACGCTTGGGCACGCAAGGACCCAAGGATTACTGTGATTCACAAGTCAAACGGGGGGTTGAGCGATGCACGCAATGCCGGTATTGACATTGCCAAGGGCGAACTGTTGATGTTCGTTGACTCTGATGACTTGTTGTTTCCTGATACTTTAATGCCTCTTGTGGAGCAGATGCAAAATCATCCCGAAGTGGATATTCTTGAGTTTCCGGTGGTTAGGCATTTTGCCGATGGACGGTGTCATAAGCTTGGGATGGGAGATGATACTTTTGACGACATGAGCGAGTATTGGCTTGAAGCAAAGGCATACTTGCATACATATGCGTGGAACAAGGTGTATAGGAAAGCTCTGTTTGATAATGTGAGATTCCCCAAGGGTAAGGTGTTCGAGGATGCATGGACATTGCCCCTGTTGCTTGAACATGCAAAGGTTGTAGGGCTCTCGCCAAAGGGAAATTATGTATATATCGAAAACAAGGAAGGTATAACCTCAAGGGCCTCTGTTGATGACGAGCGCATGTTGTTGTCGGCTCATCTGCGTGTCTTGGGTACGCCTTTGTGCCCTGATGTGAAAAGCCTTCCCCAAAGGGTGTATTACATGCACTTGGTGGATATACAGATGGTGGTGAGCGAGATGTCGGGGGAGGCTCCCATTTTGCCTTTCTATCGTGTGGCTCTCCGTGGGTTGTCGTTTCGGCAGATGTTTAAGGCAATCGTGATAAATATACTTGGATTGAGGTTTTTGTGTGCATGTAACTATTATTTCCGACGCTTTTTACCACGAAAATAGTGATATTTAATTGATTATTTGCAATTTTTGCCCGAAAAATTCCGATAATTCAAAAATTATTTGTATTTTTGCAATCAAATTGTACAATTATGGGAATATTCGGCTTTTTCAACAAGAACAAGAAGGAAACCCTCGACAAGGGTTTGGAGAAGACAAAGAACAGTGTTTTCGACAAGTTGGCGCGAGCTATCGCCGGCAAGTCGAAGGTGGATGACGACGTGCTCGATAATCTCGAGGAGGTGCTCATCACAAGCGATGTGGGCGTTGACACTACGCTCAAGATCATCCAGCGAATTGAGGAGCGGGTGGCTCGCGACAAGTATGTCAGCACTTCTGAACTCAATGGCATCCTCAGACAGGAGATTGCCGCACTTCTTTCTGAGAACAATACTGACGACAATGACAACTGGGACTTGCCTTCTGACCACAAACCGTATGTCATTTTGGTTGTAGGTGTCAATGGGGTGGGAAAGACCACCACCATCGGCAAGCTGGCTTATCAGTTCAAGCAGGCTGGAAAAAAGGTGTATCTCGGTGCTGCCGACACATTCCGTGCGGCTGCCGTGGAGCAGCTCTGCATCTGGGGAGAAAGGGTAGGGGTGACTGTCATCAAGCAGCAGATGGGCAGTGATCCGGCTTCGGTGGCTTTCGACACTCTGAGCAGTGCCAAGGCTAATGGGGCTGACGTTGTGCTCATCGACACTGCAGGTCGCCTCCACAACAAGGTGGGACTGATGAACGAGTTGAAGAAAATCAAGGAGGTAATGAAGAAGGTGCTGCCTGAGGCTCCGGATGAGGTGATGCTCGTATTGGACGGCAGTACAGGACAGAACGCCTTTGAGCAGGCTAAGCAGTTCTCGGCTGTCACTCAGATTACTTCGCTTGCCATCACAAAGCTCGACGGTACTGCCAAGGGCGGGGTGGTTATCGGAATCAGCGACCAGTTGAAGGTGCCCGTGAAGTATATCGGATTGGGTGAGAAGATGGAAGACCTGCAATTGTTTAATAAGGCCCAGTTTGTTGACTCACTGTTCAAGGTGAACAAGTAATACTGGAGTTCGTAGATGATGAAGAAAAATACTATTGACATAATTACCATGGGATGCTCGAAAAATCTCGTTGACAGCGAGACGCTTATGAGCATGTTCGAGGCCAAGGGCTATCATTGTGTTCACGACAGCAAGAACCCGTGTGGTGAGATTGCTGTCATCAACACATGCGGGTTTATCCAGGACGCAAAGGAGGAGAGCATCAACACTATCCTCGAATTTGCACAGGCAAAGGAAGAGGGAAGGCTGAAAAAACTGTTTGTGATGGGATGCCTCTCACAAAGATACCAGAAGGAACTGGAGGCTGAGATACCACAGGTGGACAAGTTCTACGGAAAGTTCAACTACAAGCAGCTCTTGGCTGACCTCGGTTCGCCCATGGAGACATGTGATGTGGTAAGGCATATCACCACTCCCCGCCATTACGCTTACCTGAAGATTAGTGAGGGTTGCGACCGCCATTGCGCCTATTGCGCCATACCTATTATTACAGGAAAGCACGTCAGCCGACCGATGGACGAGATCCTGCAGGAGGTGAGGCAGCTGGTGGCTGACGGAACAACGGAATTCCAGGTGATTGCGCAGGAGTTGACGTATTACGGAGTGGATATCGACGGCAGGCAGCATATAGCAGAACTCGTTGAGCGTATGGCCGAAATACCCGGGGTGAAGTGGATTAGGCTTCACTATGCCTATCCCACACATTTCCCATGGGAGTTGTTGCGCGTGATGAGGGAGCATCCGAACGTATGCAACTATCTCGACATAGCCCTTCAGCATATTTCCGACAACATGCTGACGAGAATGAAACGCAATGTCACTAAGGAGGAGACATACAGGCTTATTGAACGGATGCGCGAGGAAGTCCCTGGAATTCATATCCGTACAACACTGATGGTGGGATTCCCAGGTGAGACGGAAGAGGATTTCGAAGAACTGATGGAGTTCAC
Organism: Prevotella sp.; assembly: GCA_051869395.1. Taxonomy (GTDB): domain Bacteria; phylum Bacteroidota; class Bacteroidia; order Bacteroidales; family Bacteroidaceae; genus Prevotella. The sequence continues at coordinate 1,664 of JBJEAV010000181.1, read as the reverse complement.
GCGTTGGGCGCGCTTCGAGCGAATGGGTGCTTTCGCTTATTCGGAAGAGGATGGAACGTATTCCGCTGATAACTATGAAGATGATGTGCCTGAGGATGTTAAGCAGCGAAGATTGGACAAGCTGATGGCTTTGCAGCAAAGGATAAGTGCAGAGATTGAGGCTGAGAAGGTGGGAAAAAAACTCAAGGTGGTCATCGACCGCAAGGAGGGCGACTACTATATCGGCAGGACTGAATTCTGCTCGCCGGAGGTTGACCCAGAGGTGCTTATACCGGTGGATGAACGTCAGCTGAGAGTTGGAAGGTATTATAATGTAAAGATTGTCGATTCGGAAGAATTCGACTTATATGGAACAACGATAAACTTATAACAAAACAACCAAAGTATGAACAACAAGGATTTCATAACACGCCTAGCACAACGCACAGGTTACAGTCAGGTTCCCACGCAGAGGATGGTGACCAACGTGATTGATGCCATGAGCGATGCTTTTCAGGACGGGGACAGTCTCGCCATCGATGGCTTTGGACTCTTTGAGGTGAAAAAAAAGATGGAGAGAATTATGGTAAGCCCCACAACACAGCAGCGTATGCTTGTGCCGCCGAAATTGGTGCTTGCATTCAAACCTGTGGCTTCATGGAAGGAAAGAATCAAGAAGGGAGGGGATGCTGATGAGTAAGTTGAATCTATACGACCTCTGTGGGGTGCTTGTATCCAAGAACGGACTCGAAGACAAGGAGGCACGTCGCTTTGTACAGGCGATGTTTGACATAATCCAGGAAGGGCTCGACGAGGATAAGATTGTAAAGGTCAAGGGACTTGGAACATTCAAGATTATTGATGTTGATGCACGAGAGAGTATCAATGTGAATACTGGCGGGCGTGTGCTTATCGAGGGACATTCCAAGGTGACATTCACTCCTGACAGTGTCATGAAGGAAATCGTCAACAAACCATTCTCGCAGTTTGAGACTGTTGTGCTTAATGACGGTGTGGATTTTCCTGAGACACCCGAGGATGAGGCATCGGGGGAGGCGGAGGAATCAACCGCAGCTCCTGTTGTTGATAAAAAGCCTGAGCCGGTAGTCGAGAAAGCACCTGAGCCTGTCGTCGAGAATAAGCCAGAGCCTGTTGTAGAGACGACTCCATCGGATGAAAATAAGTCGGAATCTATCGTTGGGGCAGCTCCTGCTGCTGAAACGGCTTCTTCGGAAGAAACAACTTCTGTAGATGAATCTGCTCCTGTTGAAAATACGAATCCTGTTGAAGATACGAATCCTGTAGAAGAACCGAATCCTGACGTTGACGAGAATTTCTCGGAGACTGAAGAAGAGGAGGGTAAAATAACATATAGATGGTTGATGTATTGTGCTGCCGTATTACTGCTTGTCGTTGCGGCTGCTTATGGGGGATATCTCTATGGCAAATATGAAATATCCGAAGAGATTGCCCACAAGCAGATGTTGGCTGACCTAAAGGCTGCCGAGGAAACTACCAAAAAAGCTACAGTGGAAAGCATGAAGGATACTACTGCTCAGGAGGTTGACGCAACCAAAATCGGCGCGATATCCACTGAGAAGATAAAGCAGGAAACCAAGAATGACAAGCCCACTGCCGATAAATCAACGGCTGATAAATCAACGGCTGATAAAACAACGGCTGAT
>JBJEAV010000180.1:0-12536 GCA_051869395.1 Prevotella sp. | reverse complement strand
CCCCCTCCCTCCCGCCGTTGGCGGGAGGGAGGGGGAGAGAGGATTTGGGTGAAATGATAGGGCTTACGCCCTATCCTGTGTTATGTCGCCCTTACAGGGCTGTAGGCAACGCCCTATCCTGTGTTATGTCGCCCTTACAGGGCTGTAGGTAAGGGCATATTCTGTGTTATGACACCTTTACAGGGCTGTAGGTACTGAAAAAGGGGGCGATGCCTTAGCATCGTCCCCTCAAAATTGTTACAGCAAGGAGTTTTGCTCCCAAACCAAGCAATATTACGTTTATTTAAAGTTTAACTGTTATTTCACGAATTTCTTGCCATTGATAATGTAAATGCCGTTCTTCTTCACCGAAGTAACCCTGCGGCCGGTGATGTCGTAAATCTTACTGTCTGAATTCTCGTCAACAGTAACGTTGTTGATTCCAGCAGCAAGCTCATTATCCACCAATCTTGTGATGGTCATGAACGGATTGACAATCACCTTTGAGGGATCAACTGAAGTCGGGTCGTTCAGATACATTCCGAATTCCTTGTTACCTATGGTTCCCGGCTGCAATACGTAAGTGTATTGGGTTGGTTTCAGCTCGCCGTATTCAATCGGTGTATCAAGCACCAACTTCAAAGCAGGATAAAGCTCCATACCAGGTATGGTGTAAGGTTCAAAATGTCCGTCGCGAATCTTCTCTGCACCATTGTATTTCAAGAGAGACACATACATGTTCGGATTAGCGTTGATCTCAGAATATTCATTCGGATTAACATAAATAACGAACTCATTCAGCGACTCATCAGAAACCGGTGTTGATACATTGACGTCATTCCAGATTATGAAACTGAAGTCCTTGATAAAATCATCCGAAGGCTGATAAGCCTCCTTCACGCGGAATGGCTTTGTTATCTTCTTAATCTTCTTGGGTTCACCATCCACCTTGCACTTGAAGGTACCCTCAGGTATTACTATAGTGTATTGTCCGATACTCATGTCTGACACAGGAATAGTGAACACGTTGTCAAAGCTATCCACTGTATTGATGGTTGCCTTCTTCTTGCGCTCACCGTTAAGGTCGGCAAAGTAAGCATCAGCATCCTCAGAAATGGTGAAGTCGGTTCCATTCTGGAATGTCAGGGTAAGGTTTCCGCTTCCTTCGATGATGTCGGGTGTCAATGTGTATTCCAAGTCAACAGCTTCCATTGGCTGCTCAACCTCAGTGAGTGTAAATGCACTGGTGAAGTCCTCTCCGAAAAGCAGTTCGTATGACGGGTCGGTTGCCACAGACTTGCCGCTCAAACTCAAAGCTGCATAAGCGGATTTCTTCTGACCGGTAACCTTATCCTTACCCAAGATTCCCTTAATTGACCAAAGTCCAAAGGTTTTCTTGCTTTCAACTGAAGAGAAGACAAACTTGGACAAGGTAAGCTTATTTACTTCTGAAAGTGTTTCTGTCAAATTCCTGCTTGACGTGGCGTCATACTTGTTGTCTTCAGAAGAGAGAACATGCAGATACAATGCATCATATGTCTGAAAGACTACCGTGCTGTCGGCGTTGAGAGTAGCCTTGAATGCAGCTGCGTTGGCAATGTCTGAATCAAGGGAAACGCGTCCATCGATATATGAGAGGTACAACAACTCGCCATTATTGTTTGTTCCTGCAATGCTGTACCACTTGTCTGTTTCGGGCAATGCCACCTCTTTCTCAGCATAGAAATCAGCCATCAACCTGTTGAGTTCATCGTCAGAAGGTGTAACCTGCGACTCAACAGCTGACTTAAGGGCAACACGAGCCGCACTGTTCTCAGAAGGATAACCCACACCGACTACATTAAGCAGTTCCTTGGCAGCCTTCATAGTCTCTGAATCTGGCAGCGGTTCCGGATCGGGACCTGGATCCGGGTCAACGGGATTAGATGATATAGTATATGCCAATACGAACTCAGGATTATATCTTTCCGACATGCTTCCTGTGCCATAGAAGGCATTGAATATCATGCCCTCAGGAACCTCGATTGTAAATTCACCATCTTCAGTGATTGCCGAGTTGACATTAACAAAGGTAATAACGACCTTGTTGTCGCTGCCATCCAGCTTCGACATCTTGACAGGTCGGAAGTCAGCGTTGCCCTTCTTCAAGACAAGCATCTTGCTGTCAACATGTCCCACTGCACTTGGGAATTCCAAGAGGATACTGTCATTAATCACCTCCACCTTGCCGGTATTAGGAGTAACAGAAGTGTATCCAAAGGTATTCTTCGGTATAACAACCTTGAATGTATATTTCAGTTCGGTGTTCTCATAGCCATCCTTGTCCTTAAAGCACTTGGCGGGAACAGTCACTGTATATGTATCGTCAATCTCTATTTTCTCTTCCAGTGAAAGTGTAATCTCCTTACCCTCGAGAGTTGCCGAGAGTGGTTTTGAAATACTGCCGTCGGAGTTTTCCACTTTAATTCCTTTCGACGTAGTCATTGTCATGTCATTCTTGAAGGTAAGCTTAATGTCCTTAAAGAATGGTATGACATCGTCATTGTTAATATCTGATGTGGGCACGAGGATATCAGATGGAGTGATATAGTCAATGCGAATAGTCTTCAGTTTAGACATTTGCGAATTATTGTAGAATGTCACGCTATCCACATCCTCACCATTACATACCCATTCCCTGTTACCTTTATCCCCAAGTTGTTCTCCAGGTTCACCAACCTTAAGGTAAAGGTCACCTATTTCACTGTCATCCGAGAATTTAATGGTCTGTATTCTGGCACCATCTACTGTTGAAAAGGTCATAGAGGTGGTGGCAGTGACTCTAAGATGATAGGTTTCGTTAACTCCATCACCGATAGTTGCAATCTGGGCACCTGTTGGTTGTGCGCCTTTTTCAAAACTGATCCTGATAGGACCGTTCTCAAACACTTTGTCTGTAATCAAAACCGTATTTGCATTACCGGGTTTAGGAGTGACAGATGGAGTCAAATTATAAGGATTAGTAAAGTCGAATACCTTATAATCCAGTTTCTGTGCGCTCATCGGAAGCGCGCACAGAAGCATAAGTAAAGAATATAAGTATTTCATAATTATATAAAATGATAACGGAGTACTTTAGATTTCGCTCTTGTCAAATTCCTGTCCTACAGTCTTGACACAGAGTTTCCACTGTCCGTCGATTTTTACCGGATTAAACATAAATGCAGTGCGAGGTGCTTCCTGAGTACCAGCGGATTCCGGAGTGCCGAAAGTCACCATGTATTTAACGTCGTTGCAGCCCTCAAGCTGGAATGAATAATAGTGGCGCTCATATTCCAACACAGGGAATAACTGGAATCTTCTTCTATATGCTTTCTCCAACTCCTTTGAAAGCGGCTTCACCTCTTGAGTGGAGTCATCATATTCATATAAGGTAGATATAACACCGTCGATATCCTTGTTCTTCAGTCGCTCCATTGCATCATCACAGAGCTTCAACATAGTCGTTGTGTCTTCCGAAGTCAGCTGACTGCGAAATTCCTCAATCAGGCTTTCTTTACTTTGTTGCTGTTTCTTATTACCGCAAGAAAAGAATGTTGTACATCCTATAAAAGCTAATACAAATACAAATATTTTCTTCATAGTTATCTGAGTTGTTATACATAAAAAAGAGGGTGTGCCGCTCATAGTGGGCACACCCTCATTATAGAGCTTTAGATGTTTATCACCTATTGATCATACATCAATGACCGGTTGTACGGTTGATGTGCAGAGTCATAGTCTTGGTGAACTTACCCCATGTGTATTCGATAGTTACAGGGATCTTCACGTCGAACTCGGTTACGTTGTCACCGTTGTTTGCATAGTAGATAGAACCGTAGCTATCCTTGTTAAGAGCGATGTCGCTCAAGAGAGCTGCATTCATGTTCTGTGCATTGTAGTTTGAGAACGGCAGTGAGTATGTAACGGCACCCTTAGTCATGCTCGGGTAGCAGTAGAGCTCAGCCTCAGTTGTGATGCTGCTCAGCGGAACGAATGTAGAGCTGTTAGCCTGGTGCATATTGGTACGGACGTTAGAAGGAGTTGTATCGATAGTGATAGCGTTAACTCCATAGTAAGCCCAGAACCACTGGTGGTCATCCCACATGTAACCAGCTGTTTCACCACGCCAGTCGAACAACTTGATGAGTTCGAAGATGTTAATGATGTTACCGTTGGTGTTAGCGTCGATAGCCACCTTATTCTCGATATCCTTCATGTTGATAGGACGCTGCCAGCTTACGAGGAATGTACCGTCTGTAACCTTCTGAGCGAGACCACAACCGTTAGAAGAAACTACACCTACCCAAGTTCTCATCTCAGTGTTGATGTTAGCGTGGTTAGCTGTGTAACCAACAGCGTTGAGGACGAGCTTGCACTGGTCGTTTCTGATAAGGCTGATCTCACCAGTTGCCTGGTTCAGGGTAGCAATCTTAGTGTATGTGCTGCCGATTACAGCATAGAGAGCATCATTGTTGAATGCACCCTTAGCGTAGTCGATTGCGCAGTTCTCGAGAGTCTCATTCAGAGTGCTTACATTGTAAGCGTGCTTGTCAGCTGTAGGAGCAGTGATGTACTTGCAGAAGATGTTGTTATAGTTAGCATCTGTTGCGCTGCTTGCAGAAGTGATAGTGTAAGTTGCACCACCGTTGTTCTCATCCTGAACAGTTACGTTAACAGGAGCGAAGTAGTACTTGTGAGTACCAGTTGTGTTCTCTACGTTGTTAACGAGAGTTGAGCGGATGCCACGTGTGAACGAGAGGATATTACCACCGTCTGTAGGCTCCTTAACGTCGAATACGATAGCTTCCTTACCACCGTCCTGACCAGCGAGGCTGAACCAGTAGTTGTTAATCTTCTCACCGAACTTGTTTGTACCGATGGTAGCACGAGTCAGGTCAACAGTCATCTTCACGAAGATGTATGGCTTCTGAGCGAATGAACCAGGAATAGCCTTGAAGCGGATGTAGCGAGTTACAGTCTTGACTGTTCCGGGCTTAGCACCGTGTGTCAGGCTCTCGAGTTCATCTGCAGAGAGTGTCCAATCGAATCTGTGGTTAGTTGTACCCATTGTGTTAGGTGTATAGAATACTACACCAAGAGGATTGCTCTCAGGAGCAACAGTACCCATCTCAGGAGCAGTTGTGAAGATATTCATCTTATAGAATGGGTTACCGTCAGCGTTTGTACCTGCAGGACTTGCAGAAGCGAGGTCAGCCTCATACTGTGCGTCGAACTCTTCCTTAGTCATATTCTCCATACCCTGTGTCAGGATATAGTCGTTGAACATTGACCAGTTGGTTACGAATACATCCTTATCGTCGCAGAGGTTGAACTCAGCCTTCTGTGTAGGATAGAGGTCGATGATCTTGTTAGGAGCCTGGTCAGGAGCCTGGCGTGCGATGTGGATCAGGATGTAACCATCGAGAACAACTTCACCGTCAGCGTTCTTAACGAGAACCTGTACGAGAGGCTCACGGTCAACTGCTGTAGCAGACTCGCCATCAGCGTGAGTACCGTCATACTTAACGTTCCAAGCACGGATAACACCGTTAGCCTGATCAACCCACTTAGCATAGCGGCTGTCGCGTGTTACGTTGCCGTCAACAGAGTAGTCGATGAGGTTGAATTCATACTTAAGACCCCAAGCGCCTTCTTCTCCGTACTTCCAAGTACCCTGTGTGAGAGCGTTTGCACGAGGAGCAAGTGACTCCTTAACATAGTGGATACCGAGCATCTTACCGATGTTGATACCTTCCTCGCTGTCGAAGTAGAGCTCAAGAGCAGCACCGTCTGCATCCTGGAGAGCCTCCTTCGGAGTGTCATATACGTGAACTCTCTTAGTAGCGTCAACTGTGCAGTTCTCGTCACCCTCGCGTGCAGCTGAAGCAGCAGCGTAGGTAGGAGCCTCAACCCATACGAGTCCCTCGAGCCAAGCCTCTGTCGGACGGAGGAGAGCGTAGTCAGATGTTACTGTAGCCTCTTCGCCGTTGCCAGACTTTGTACCAACCTGGAGAGCGATGGTGTTATCCTTGTAGTTCTCGTAAGAATCTGTTGGATGCTTCTCGAGAAGCTCAGGATGCTTGATCTGAAGACCAGCGGTCAGGATACCGTTGCAGTTCATGAACAACTGAGTGCCAGCGAAGTTCTTCTCAGGAGAAGTAACACCGAGAGCTGAACCGATAGCACGGGTTGTGTAATAAACCTCAGGATTCAGCACGCTGTAACCCTTGATATCATCATAAACTGTAGAAGAGTTAGAAGGATTCATGTGATACTGAACTGACCATGCTGGACCATAGCTGTAGGTCTTGACAGGTACAGGAAGGTCATAATCCTCTGTATTTCTAACAGTCTTGCCCTGACGGTTAACGAATGTACCACCACTAACCTTAACAAGGATTGAGTCGTGAATCCAAGGATACTCGATTGTCTCAATACCGTCGAGGTAGATTGTGGGCATGAACACGAGGCTGCGGAGGTCACCTGACAGAGAGATGACGATAGCGCCTGTAGTTCCGTTTACACCGTTAAGTGTAAGGGTTGAGTTGCTAAGAGTAGCAGTGATTGAACCGCTTGCTACATAGCTGATAGTGGTTGACTGAACCTTCTCACCATTCTGGTAGATATCGAAGCAACCTGTCTCAGGGTTTGGTACATAGTACTGTCCGTTCTCACCGTCAGCACCGTCAGCACCGTTAGCGCCGTTTGCACCGTCAGCTCCATTGGCTCCATTGGCACCGTCAGCACCAGCTGCACCGGTATCACCCTTGTCACCCTTGTCGCCCTTCTCACCGATGGCTCTGTAGTCGGTCTTCACGCCATCCTTATACCAGTAGCCATCTGAACCGATAGTCCAGGCAGTACCAGGAGTACCATCCTCGCCATTGGTCAGATTGAATGTGTTACCGTTGCTCAAAGTAACAGTGATACCAGATGCGTTAGGAGCAACGCTTGTAATCACGCTACCAGCCTTAATGAGATTCTGGATGTCACTGATGGCTTTTGAGTCGGCATCAATTTGTTCCTGCAAGCGAGAGATGTCGTCATCATAATCCTTACAAGAAACAAGAGTACTCGTCGAAACCATCGCAACGGCTCCGAAGAGTAATGCACTAAAAATCTTTTTTCTCATTTTGTTAAAAATTAAATTAAACGTATGTGTTATAAATTCTATGTTCACCTTATCTCTATATATATTGCAAGAGGTATCTGATTTAAACTCAGAGCGTTCGACTGTTTTTAAGCACAGTTTTTCCGACCTTTCGCCTTTTCAGACATATACTCTTGGTTGCAAAATTAGGAAAAATGTCTGATACGGACAAGGATTAGTGCTAAATATATTAAAAATACCGCAATAATCTTGACTTAAATCAATTTTTCCTATTTTGCCTTATTTAAGAGTCTTTTTCACTGTTCCGTCGGCATAACGGGTTATGACGAGACCCTTGGCGTTCTTCGACACTTTCTGTCCGTTGGCAGAATAACGTGCCACAACGGAGTGGTTGCTGTTGTTGGCTACGCCATTGATGCCTGTCGGGTCGATGTTGACGTTGAGGGTGTAGGTCTTGACATACTTGAGCTCCTCGTTGTACATGTTAACGACCAAGGTGCTGTTGCCTTCCTCGAAATGGACAAGGGCAAAGGCGCTGTCGCCGTTGGCACACTCGAAGTCGATGTCATCGTCAGTGGGGAGTTCTGCCAGGGTGATGTTGTATGTGGTATTGTCGGCAGAGAATCCTGCTACTTCCTTGTCGAAGATGGTCATTGACGTGGGCACGGGAGCATAGTTGAGTTCAACGTCATCTAAGTAGAGCACATCGGGATCGGACGCTGACTTGCTGCCACCTCCGGGCACTGAGCAGGTGTTGATGGTGACAAGGATGGATGCAGGGTCAATCTCTCCGTCCACCTCCTTATTATATATAAAAGGTATAGTGACCTTCTGCCATTCGTCGGTTGCCTTCAGTTCTGAGGCGGCATTGGCGATGAGGTTGTCGTAGGCTGTGCCGGCGGGTGCCGGTTCCTGGAAGAAGCCCTCGCCGATGATGTTTGCGCTCAGCATGGCGGGATTGGTGTTGTCCCCGCCGTTCTTGAACTTATACCAGAGGCTGATGGAGGTGGGGTGACCGTTGAATGTATTGTAGAAGGGATCACCATTGCCGTCAACATCCGTGGAGTTGGGATTGATGAAGACATTGTTGTCGCTGCTCGCGGGGGTCATTGATCCCACTGCCATACGTCCGGTAGTGATGGTGCCGTTGGCTGAGATGCCCAATGTCACGCCCGACTGGAGCTTCACGGACTTTGTACCAGTTGACTCAGCGGGTACATCGTCGGAAATGAATGCGCTTGCACCTGCGAATGAGGCGAGACCTGTTCCGCTCTTGATTCCGTGCCAACCGTTGGGTTCGTCGGAAGAGCCTGCCTTGTGCCAGTTCTCGAAATCGGCACCGTAGATTTGTGTAGCCTTATTGCAGAGTGCAACGTTGACACCTACAGCCGGCACTTTAAGGCGGATAGCGAGCAAGTCACCGGCAACGAATCCTTCCAATGTTGTGGGAAGAGGACCCACTGCTGCCCATGCCCCGCCGAGGGTTATTGTGCCGTCATAGGTGAGGTATATTGTCCCGTCCTCAGATTCGGCATCAATATCTTTTACGGAAATGTCGCCTACGGGAATACCGCCAAAGGAGAAGTCCTTGAGCAGGATGTCGTATTTGCCGTTGGCGTTCTTGTCGCATGTCAGGTCAATCTGCATGTATGGACTCGGAGCGCCATAAACGTCAACGGCGAGTCCGCACCTGTAGGTGTCAGCCATTGCGGACAGCGACATAAGGGCAGCCGCCACTAAAGTAAAGATTTTCTTCATAACTATTATCCTTTCTTTTTAAAAGTTGTTATTTTAATTTATACGTTAATCCGATAGTGCCGTAGATGGGATAAAGGGTTTGCTCGATGGTCTTGAACGAACTCTTGAAGGCATCGTTGACTCCCCAGTTGAGGTCGGCATACACCCCCACCCGCTTGCCTATGCGGTAGTCGGCACCAATGGCAATGCCCACATGGAACTTGCGCATATCACTGCTGAAGTCGTATGTGGGGTTGTCCTCGCCCTCGGGCCCCATATCCACCTTGTCGCCTGTAGGGTCGCCAGTGCGCAGATAGCCGTCATAGACGTGTCCCTTGAACGAGCGTGTGGCCACGTAAGAGACGTATGGTCCGCACTTGATGAGCCAGCGGTCGGCGTGGAATGTTGCCATGACGGGCACGGTGAGCATCCACAGGTTGCACTCAGTGACGAGTCGGCCGGTGTACATGCCCTCAAGCCGCTCTCCGCCCTGTATCATCTCCATGTGATAGTTCTTCACGGTGGCGTCTATATCCATACCCTTGTTCTCAAGTCGCACTCCAGCCTGCAATCCCCACTTGCCCCAAATGTCCTTCTGCACGTCGAGACCGAGGCTGATATTTGGCTGGAAGTCATAGCTGTTGAGCTTGCGGATGGTGGCGGGCATACCCACTGGGGCTGTGCCGCCTATGTTGTAACCAATGCGGAATGTATAGTTGAGACTGTCGGGCAGGCTTATGCCCCACGATGACAGGGTCATCGCCAACAATACGGCTAAAGTGAATAGTTTCTTCATATCTCGTAAGTACAATTATTTCTCTTCCTCACATTCAAGACGTACATTATCTATATATAAGGTACTGCCGGGGGCACCCTCGTAGTATGCTCCGTCGGTGCTTGAAGTAAAGACTATGGTGAGACTGTATCCCTGACGCTCAAGCTCGTCGAGGTCGATGTCCGACTTGTAGTGGAATTCCATCTCGAAGGGAGTCCACTGGTCGGTCTCGGGGATGACACTTACCTCGGCATAAGCCACGATGTTCTCGTTGGTCTTGCTGTCGTTGCCGTTGAGCATCACCTCGTTGCCGTCCTTGTCGTGGTTGCGGTAGAATGAGGCATAGATGGCGGCACGGTCCTTGATTTCGGGATGCTCCTCAATCTTGCCGTTGACAAATCGCCAGAACACGTCGCCGGTCTTATACTTGAACATTCCCGACACCTTCAGGGGTTTTTTGGCAAAGGGGCGTCCCATGAGGGTTGTGAGCATGGTGTTGGTGAGAGCCTTCGACACGTCGAACTCACCGATGAAGAAATTGCCGGCGGCAAGTGGGCGACGCACGAGGAGACCCCAACTGCCTGTGCTGCAAGTGGTGAGCTTGACGGCTTTGCCCTCATATCCATCTACAGACACCGAGGGATATTCCTCGGGAGCGGCACTCGACTTACTCATGGCGAAGCCGGCATTGGCATTCGACCAGTATTCTATCTCACTGCCGTCCTCATTGGTTTCATACCATTTATAATATGTCGCCTTTTTGTAAGTGTCGTCAAACACCCTTGCATTCTCGAAGTCGAAGAGAATGGTTGAGGGTATGGTCACCAAGGTGGGCTTGAAGCTCACGGCATACTGTCGGCTCCATTGCTTGTCCTCGGATGTGACGGTATAGATGACGGGACCGTTGGAGAAGTCCTGCACCGAACCATTGGCGGGAGTGATGGTGGCTCCCGGGGTTATCTCGAAGACAGGCGCCAAGTGTGTGACATCGGCTTTTCGTCTCACAGTGAATGAGATATCGGTGCGGTCGTACATCACGTTGATGGCAGTGTCGGAGAGTTGGTAGAAAAACTCCCCGGCATTGTCGAGATGTATCCAAGCCTTAGTGATGTCACATTCGGCATTGGGGGCCTCATCCTTGAAGCAGGATGTTGTTGCAAGCGCAGCAAAGGCTAACGCTACGACATTTGTTGTTCTCATTATATCTGTATTTCTGAAATTCGCCGCAAAATTACAAAAAATCTTTCTAATTGTATTTGAATTGGGCGTGAAAATATATAAAAAAGGTAATATTAGACATTTTTTCCACCAAAAAGGAAGAAAATCGTTCTAAATGAACGGAAGACATGTAGCCCTATTACAGACGTATAGCCCTGAAACAATGGCTGACGTATAGCCCTGAAAGGGCAACATAACTTAGCACAGGGTGAAACCCTGTATAAATGATATTTAGTAATCTCCCCCTCCTCGGCGCGCCAAAGGCGCGCCGAGGAGGGGGAGAGGGATTTTGCATCTTAGATAGGGCTCACGCCCTATCCTTTGTTATATCGCCCTTTCAGGGCTTGGCTGCGCAATGAAACACGCCCTATCCTTTGTTATATCGCCCTTTCAGGGCTTGGCTGCGCAATGAAACACGCCCTATCCTTTGTTATATCGCCCTTTCAGGGCTATAAATCAGAGGAGTATCACGGTGACTCCTCTTGCCGCCTGCGCTCCCATCACGAGAGCCTGGGCTATGTCGGCAGTCTTGGAGGGACCACTGATGAAGGTGCCGTAGCCGTAGTCGTTCATCTCGACGAGACGGTATGCCTCGTGCATGTTATCGACGATCTTGGTATGGTCGAGGATGATTACGAGATATTCGGAAATGAAGCAGACGGCTTTCTCCTTCATGGTCTGGGGTATCCAGACGCATCCGTTCTCTGCCACTCCGAACATGCCGCGGATTACTCCCACGTCGGTGCCGTTGAGGTCCTTCGCCTCTTCTACTGTGTCGGGGTTGAGGTTGGCGATGGTTATCTCGGGCAGGTTGGAGGCTATCACCTTGGCATCGGGATAGGCGCGACGGATGATGTCGTTGAGGTCTTCGCCTGGCTGAGCCTGGATGACCTTACCTCCGACGGTTTCGCTCATACTGATAAACTGTGCGAGGCTGTCCTCGTACTTTGTTGCCTTGATGTCATCAAGTGAGGGCATGTCATAAGTCTCGCGTATGTTGCCCCTTATCTTAGATAATAATTCTTCTTTATTCATAATTATTCTTTTTTGTCCACAGATTATTTTATCCACAGATTATCACAGATTGACACGTTTATTTTAAATTATCACAGATTTTTAAATATCTAAAGATATTTTAATTTCCACAGATTATATTGCGCAGCCAAAATCTGTGTTAATCCAAGATAAATTATTATCTGTGTTAATCTGTGGGTTAAACAACACCGTTTTTCCACATACTCTCGAAGGACTGCTTGGCAAATTCGGGGAGTTCGCGTCCCTTGCCCCAGGCGTTCAGTCCGTTGTACTTGGTGAATCGGGGGAGGGAGTTGACTATCGGGGCAAACTTCAACGCGGTGGAGAAGAGGGCGGGACGGTCGAAGATAAACTTCATGCCCTCACTCATCATCTTCTTCATCTTGTTGGCCTTGCCGAGCTTCTCCAGTTCTTGGCGCCAGAGGTAAATCTGTTCGGAGAGGTTCACCTTGGCGGGACACACGTTGTCGCATGAACAGCAGAGAGAACATGCACTGACATTGTCGTGATAGGTATAGCGGTCGCGCATCATGCCGAGGTTGATGCCTATAGGACCGGGGATGAAATAGGTGTAGGAATATCCACCCGAACGGCGATATACGGGACATGTGTTCATGCACGAACCGCAGCGGATGCACTTCAATGTCTGCCAGTGGTCCT
>JBJEAV010000179.1:0-12590 GCA_051869395.1 Prevotella sp. | reverse complement strand
ACCAAGATGGACTGGAGTGAATAGTCAATTTGCGCTTCGGCGCAAATTGATATTAAAGAATTAAAATATTAAAAAATTAAAGAAGGCTGCGCTATCATTTGCGCAGCCTTCTTTCTATTTGCAAAGAACTTTAATTTTTTTAATTCTTTAATTCTTTAATATCTAAATCGCTCAGCGATTTAGAACGGCAGGTCGTCAGAGCTACCACCTTCAGCAGTGGGCTGCTGGGGAGGGAACGGATTTTCAGCAGCAAGAGCGGCTCCTGCTACGGGTGCGGCACCGGCTACAGGAGCAACACCGGCTACTGGAGCTGCACCAGCTACTGGAGCTACACCAGGAGCCTGAACGTTACGGTTGACAGCCCACGCACGAACATCATTAAACCAACGACCCTGATATTCGTGAGAATCTATGTCAAAAGACACAGTCATCTCCTCACCCGACTGTATATTAAACTGATTGATCTTCTCCTCACCGAACACACGGAAGCAGCATCTCTTAGGATACTGGTCGTGAGTCTCGATTACATAGTCCTGTGACTTCCATGGGTTACCCGTGCGCTGTGAGACGCCACCCTGTGCCGGCAATACGGCAATGATTTTTCCTGTTATTTCCATAATTATTTTGAATATTTATTGTGATTTTTACTGAATTCTACGGCAAAAGTACAAATTAGTTTTAATTTATGCAACTTTTTCCCGAATAATTTTGCTGCAATGCCATTTTTTTCGTATTTTTGTACTCAATTTAATAAAGAAAGTAATAAAATAAAGATAAAACTCATGAGATTTACACTGTCAAGTACTGCATTAAGCAGCAAACTATCTGCCCTCGCAAGGGTAATCAACAGCAAGAACCCCATAGCTATCCTGGGTAGCTTCGTGTTCAAAACAGAGGACAACACTCTCTATCTGATTGCATCGGACGGAGAAAACTGGCTTTCCACATCCATGGAACTCGCCGAGTGTGACACAAATGATTCGTTCGCAATTGACAATCACTACATCCTTGACGCCGTCAAGGGTTTCCCCGAACAGCCACTGACGTTCGAGGTGAACCTGAATAACAACACTGCCAAGGTGACATATCTCAACGGACATTTCTCGCTGCCCGTGGAGCAAGCCGACAGTTTCCCCGAACCACAGGGTGTTGATGGCAATGCCAACGAGATAGTCATCAAGAGCAACATTCTTGCGGAAAACATCAACCGCTCACTGTTTGCAACTGCACAGGAGGAACTGCGTCCCGTGATGAACGGTATCTATTTCGATGCCACACAGGAGTGTCTCACCATCGTTGCCAGTGACGGACATAAACTGGTGCGCAACCGTTTGTTCTCCATCAAGGTCGAACAGCCCGCAGCTTTTATCCTTCCGAAAAAGCCAGCCGGACTTCTTAAGAACATGCTTGTAAAGGACGAAAGCGATGTGGTCATCAGATTTGACAACAGAAATGCCCAGTTGCTCTTTGGCGACAACACTATCTTCTGCCGACTGATAGAAGGAAGATACCCCAACTACAACTCAGTCATTCCGCAGAACAACACCAACGAGATTATCGTTGACCGCGAAGCCCTTCTTAGTGCCATCAAGCGCGTGCAACCATTCTCAAATGATGCCAGCAACCTTATCAGGTTCCATGTTGATGGCGGAATACTCCAGCTCGATGCAGAGGACTTCGACTTCAACAAGACAGCCACCGAGCGTCTTGCATGCGAATATAACGGCAGGGCAATGAGTATAGGATTCAAGGGGTCTGCCTTCGTAGAGGTATTGAGCAATTTCGACTGTCAGGAGGTTAACATCCAGCTTGCCGACCCAAGCCGTGCAGGACTTGTTGTGCCAACAGAACAACCCGAAAACCAGGATGTTCTTATGCTTATGATGCCTATGCTTATAAATGACTAAAAGCCTTTGGGGGCTTTTAGTCTATTGAAAAATTGAAAAATTGAAAAATTGAAAAATTACAGGATTAATGAAACTCAACTTACAGAAACCTCTGGTCATTTTCGACCTTGAGACAACCGGACTTGACATGGTGAACGACCGTGTCATCCAGTTGTCATATATAAAGGTATATCCCGACGGAAAGGAAGTACGCGGCGATATGCTCATCAACCCGGAGAAACATATCCCCGAATTGGTGGTACAGCTAACCGGTATCTCGGACGCCGATGTGGAAGGCAAACCAACCTTCAAGCAGGTGGCTGCCAAACTCAATGAGGAGTTCACGGGATGCGACTTCGCCGGATTCAATTCCAACTTCTTCGACATTCCGATGCTTGCCGAGGAGTTCCTGCGTGCCGGTATCGACTTTGACTTCTCAAAATGCCGACTCATCGATGCCTGCACAATCTTCAAGAAGATGGAACGACGCAACCTTGCGGCAGCTTATAAGTTCTACTGCGGCAGAGCAATGGAGGAAGACTTCGAGGCTCACCGTGCCGACCAGGACACCGAGGCAACATACCGAGTGCTTATGGGCCAGTTGGACATGTACAACTCCAACGTCCAGGAAGATCCCGAGCGTTGTCTTGCCAACGATATGGATGCACTTGCAGAATTCTCCAAGCAGAACGACAACGTGGATTTTGCCGGACGCATAGTATGGGCTGACAAAAAGGATGCCAAAGGCAACACAGTGCTGGATGCCAAGGGCAACCCCGTGAGGGTGGAGGTGTTCAACTTCGGCAAGCACAAGGGAGAAGAGGTTGCGGCAGTGCTGCGCTACGATTCAGGCTACTACAGTTGGATCCTCGGCGGCGACTTTACCAACAATACAAAACAAGTGCTGACGCGCATTCGCCTGCGTGAAAGCAAGATGATATAAGGGACATGCTCAAAGGTAAGAAAATTGTTCTTGGAATCACGGGTTCTATAGCAGCCTACAAGGCCTGCTATATAATCCGTGGTCTCGTTAAAAGGGGAGCGGAAGTGCAGGTGGTCATCACTCCATCAGGCAAGGAATTCATCACTCCCCTCACTCTTTCCACGCTTACGCGCAAACCTGTTATAAGCGAATTTTTCTCACAACGCGACGGCACATGGAACAGTCATGTGGATTTAGGTCTTTGGGCAGACGCCATGCTCATCGCCCCTTGCACTGCAGCAACATTAGGCAAGATGGCCAACGGCATTGCCGACAATATGCTCATCACCACCTATCTCTCAATGAAGGCTCGTGTATTTGTGGCTCCGGCAATGGACCTCGATATGTATCGTCATCCGTCCACCCAACATAACATGGAGGTTATCAAGGGCTATGGCAACATGATAATCGAACCGCAGAGCGGATTTCTTGCCAGCGGACTCGAAGGCAAGGGACGTATGGAAGAACCCGAAATCATTGTAGAGGCATTAGACAAATACTTCAGTGAACAAGGCAAACCTCTTGAAGGCAAGAAGATTATGATTACCGCAGGGCCTACTTACGAGAAGATAGACCCTGTAAGGTTTATCGGCAATTATTCAAGTGGCAAGATGGGCTTTGCACTTGCCGAGGAATGTGCTGCCAAGGGAGCCGAAGTGACACTTATTGCAGGCCCTGTGGCACTGTCCACAAGACATCAGGGCATTCGTCGCATTGATGTGGAAAGCTGCGAGGAAATGTACAATGCAGCCATAGAAGCCTTTGAGGGCAGTGATGCGGCTATCCTGTGTGCGGCAGTGGCTGACTTCCGCCCCGAACATACGGCAGACAAGAAAATCAAGCGCGAGAAGGATGACCTCGTGTTGCGTCTTATGCCCACTCACGACATTGCCGCAGAACTTGGACGCAGAAAAAAAAGCGGACAGACACTCGTGGGTTTCGCTCTCGAAACCAATGACGAGGAAAACAATGCCTGCTTGAAACTTGAGAAGAAAAACCTCGACTTCATTGTCCTTAATTCATTAAGGAACAAAGGAACATGCTTCCAGTCTGACGAGAATCAGATAAAGATTATATCTCGCGACGGTTGCAAGGAATTCCCGAAGAAAAAGAAAGACCAGGTGGCTGAGGACATTGTCGGGGAACTTTGTAATTTAATTAGGAATTAGGGATTAGGAATTAGGAATGAGGAATGTTTTTAAATGAAGAATTATGAGGCACACACTATTATTTATCCTTTTGATGACGCTTGCATTATTTGCCAGTCACGACAGCATGGCACAGGAATTGCAGGCTAAGATTACCATCAACACCCAGAAGGTGGGAGTCACTGACAAGAGTGTGTTCGAGAATCTTCAGCAGACTCTCGAACAGTTTGTCAACGAACGCCAGTGGACTGAATACCAGTTTCAGACCAACGAGAGAATAGTGTGTAACTTCAACATAACCGTTAACAAATACGACAAGACATCCAACCTGTTTGAGTGTTCGGCACTCATACAGGCAAACCGTCCTGTCTATAATTCCCAATATACCACAACATTATATAACAACACCGACAAGAACTTCAACTTTGAGTTTGCCGAGTTCGACCAACTCAACTTCAACGAGGAGATGGTTGACAATCAGCTCACCGCATTGTTTGCATACTATGCTTTCCTCATTATCGGTCTCGACCTCGACAGTTTCTCGCCTCTTGGCGGCACTGAGGTACTACAGCGTTGCATGAACCTCACCAACAATTCCCAAAATCTCGACTTCCCCGGTTGGAAGGCTTTCGACGACAGCCGCAACCGTTTTGCCATCATCAACGACTATCTCGACGAAGGCATGAAACCTTTCCGCCAGCTACAGTATGACTACTATCGCAGCGGTATGGACGAGATGGCAAACAATGCAGAGCGTGGACGGACCAATATCTCAAAAGCCATTGAGGACGGACTGAAGAAAGCCCACGAAAACAAGCCTCTCAGCCTTTTGCCGCAGATATGGACCGACTACAAGCGCGACGAACTGTCAAGCATCTATAAGGGCAAAGGCACCCAGAAGGAGAAGGAGACTATCTACGAGATTCTCAGCGGTATCAATGCGTCGCAAAACGACGCGTGGGAGAATATTAGGAAATAATTTAGAAATTAGAATTTAGAAATTTTTAAGGGTGATTAGACATTTATATATACGGAATTTCACGATTATCGAGGAACTCGACATCGACATGTACTCCGGTTTTTCCGTTATCACTGGAGAGACTGGAGCAGGAAAGAGTATCATCCTCGGAGCTATCGGATTGCTCAAAGGTCAGCGCGCTGACTCCAAGATGATTCGCATTGGAGCCGACCGTTGTGTCGTGGAGGCGCATTTCGACCTTAGCAAATACAGTATGAAGCAGTTTTTCGATGACAATGACATCGAGTTTGACGCCGAGGACTGTATCGTAAGGCGCGAGATTACCGCTGCGGGCAAGAGCCGTGCCTTCATCAACGACTCCCCCGTGTCGCTCTCCATGCTCAAGGAACTCGGCGAACAGCTCATAGATGTGCATAGCCAGCACCAGAACCTGCTGCTCGGCAAACAGGATTTCCAGTTGAGCGTGGTGGATATCATCGCCGACGACCAGAAAGAGCTTGCCAACTATCGTGCCGCTTATTCCGACATGAAGGACAAGGAAAAGCAGCTCAGGATGATAAGTGAGGAGATTGAGAACAACCGCAGCAAGGCCGACTTCATGCAGTATCAGTTTGACGAACTCGACGCTGCCCATCTTGCCGAAGGCGAACAGGAAGAGCTCGAACAGATGTCAGAGCGCATGAGCCATTCCGAGGAAATAAAGTCTGCCTTGTATGCCGCAGACAACGCTCTGTCTGCCGACGAGACTGGCGTCACCACCCTACTCCGTTCCGCCCGCTCTTCACTGAAGCAGATTGAAAGGGTGATGCCCATAGCAGGCGAACTTGCCACAAGAATGGAGACGGCATATATCGAGCTTAAGGATATAGCACAGGAGATCAGCAGCCAGCTTGAGGAGGTGGATTTCAATCCTGCCGACCTCGACCAGGTTAACTCCCGGCTCGACAAGATATATGAACTTGAGAAGAAATATCACGTTGACTCGGTGGGCGAGTTGATAGCCTTGAGAGACGAACTCAACCGCAAACTTGGCGACATTGAGAACATAGACTACCGTCTGCAGGAACTGCAGGATGCCGTTGACAAGGCAACCGCCAAGTGTAGAAAGCTTGCTGAAGTCCTGTCCGACAAGCGTATCAAGTCAGCTAAGGCCATACAGGATGAGATAAAGAACCGTCTGATAGCTTTGGGCATGCCCAATGTGCGTTTTGAAATAAGCATATCCCAAGGTACTCTTGGCAGTGACGGCCAGGACACGATAGACTTCCTTTTCAGTGCCAACAAGAACGGTATTCTACAACAGGTGGCGCAGGTGGCTTCCGGAGGTGAGATTGCCCGATTGATGCTATCGCTGAAGGCGATGATAAGCGGTGCCGTCAAGCTCCCGACTATCATCTTCGACGAGATCGACACTGGTGTCAGCGGAAAGATTGCAGAGAAAATGGCTCAGATAATGAAGGAAATAGGCGAGCATGAGCGACAGGTTATCAGCATCACCCACCTGCCCCAAATAGCCGCCCTCGGATCTACACATTATAAAGTATATAAGGAAGACACAGCCGAGGGAACGGTCAGCCACATGCAGCAACTCGACGACAATGAACGGGTCAATGAGATAGCACAGATGCTCAGTGGCAGCGACATCACCGAAGCGGCTATCAGTAATGCAATAGCATTACTAAAATTAAAAAATTAAAGAATTGAAAGATTGAAAAATTGAAGAAATTATGAAAAGAATATTTTCTGTATTATTGGCGGCATGTATATGCGGCATTGTATCAGCCCAACCTGACAAGTGGTTCAAGAAGTCAGCCAAGGCTGTGTTCACACTAAAGACATTTGATGAAAGCGGTGCGCTCATCGGTAGCAGCAACGGATATTTTGTCACTGCCGACGGTGTGGCTGTTAGTAGTTATACCCCCTTCCGCGGTGCATCAAAGGCGGTCGTGATAGATGCCAACAACAAGGAATACCCCGTGAAGAGCATCATCGGTGCCAACGACGTGTATGACATAGCCAAGTTCAAGGTAGAGGCATCCAAGTGCCAGACACTCCGCGAGGCATCGTCAACCCCTCAGGACACGCAGGTGTGGCTATTGCCGTTCAATGCCAAGAGTGCCTATAGTTGCCACTCCGCCAAGATAACAGCAGTGCAGAAAGTTGCCAACGACAACGACTACTACACTCTTGAGGGAACTGTGGCGGAAAATACCGTAGGCTGCCCCTATCTCAATGCAGCAGGCGAGGTTGTG
Organism: Prevotella sp.; assembly: GCA_051869395.1. Lineage (GTDB taxonomy): Bacteria > Bacteroidota > Bacteroidia > Bacteroidales > Bacteroidaceae > Prevotella. The sequence goes on along the minus strand of JBJEAV010000179.1, from coordinate 5,343 downwards.
GGACTACTGCAGCCATCCTCCGGTAATGACAAGAACACGCAATATGCCGTAGGCGCGTCATTTGCCACAGGACTGAAGATGACAGCTTTCGGCATGAACGATGCCGCCATGAAGGCAACAAACATCAAGAAAGAGCTGCCCGACGAGCTCGACCAGGCCATCACGACACTATATCTTAGCAGCACGTTGGGCAATGCCGCCACATTTGTCGGAATCGTGGATGACTTCATTGCCAAGTTCCCGCAAGCCCCCGACGGCTATAGCTACAAGGCCCAGATTATGGCAGCCAAGGACGACTATGCCGAGGCTGACAAGATGATGCTCAAGGCTATAGAACTTGCCGACAACAAGGCGGAAGCCCGATATAACTATGCGAGGATGATGTATCAGAATCTCGTATATTTCCCCGACAAGGCATCACAGGCATGGACCTACGACAAGGCTCTCGACCAGATAAACCAGGCAGTGGCTGCCGACCCACAGCTGCTCTATATGACACAAAAGGCAGAGATTCTTTTCATCTCAAAGCGTTACGACGAGTCGTATAACACCTATCGTGAAGTGCTTGACAAGTTTGGCAAGACCCCGGAGTCATTCTACGGTGCTGCCCGCTGCAAGGAGATGCTCAACGACTCCACAGCCTTCATCGCCCTTCTCGACAGTGCAGTGGCAACTTTCTCCCAGCCCTATCTTAAGGAGGCTGCCCCCTATCTCTTTGCCCGTGCCCAGGCTCTCGCCGGAGCAGGCAAATACCGTCAGGCTGTCAGCGACTACAACGAATACGAGAACCTGATGCCCGCACAAGTCACGGGGCAGTTCTATTATATCCGTGCACAGGCTGAAATCCAGGGCCGTCTGTTCCAGCAGGCCATAAACGACTTCGACAGGGCAATAGCCAAGAACCCCGATGTCTTTCTGTTCCATTCCGAGAAAGCCTCACTCCTGATTCGCGTCCATCTCCTTGACGAGGCCATAGAGGAAGCCAACGAATGTATCAGGCTTTCCCCCGACGCGAGCGACGGCTACCTCTTCCTTGGTCTTGCCCAATGTCTGAAGAACGACAAGGCGCAAGGCGTTGGCAATTTGCTCAAGGCAAAGGACTTGGGCGACCCTCAGGCTGACGAACTCATTGAGAAATACGGGAAAATAACCAAATAAAACCATAGGATTATGAAAAAAGTTAGTTTTATCTTGTTACTCAACCTTTTGGCTCTATCGTATTGCCTTGCCGCTCCGCGTAGCTACCAGCAGGCAAGGGAGATAGCATTGCAGAAAGCCGCTTCATTAGGTATCAGTAACGCAAGAGCCGCACTGAGGGGAGCACCCTCGGGCGAAGTAGAGTCAGAAGACAAAGCCTACTACCTGTTTGACAACGGTGGCGACAATGGCTTTGTAATTGTTTCGGGCGACGACAGGTTGCCCGATGTCATTGGCTATGCCACTCACGGCATGTTGTCCGAGGACAATATGCCCGTTCAACTCAAGTCGCTTCTCGATGCCTTCGAGAAGCAGTATGCCGCTATTGCTGACGACGATGCAAAAATGCAGATTGCCACTGCCGAGCGCAAGGCACTTGCCGAGGCTTCATTGGCAGCAAATATATCAGTCTCGCCACTGCTTGGCGAAATTGCATGGGGACAAGGGGAACCCTTCAACAACCTGTGTCCTCTGATTGGAGACACACACGCAGTAACAGGATGCGTAGCAACGGCAATGGCGCAGGTGATTGGATACTACAAATATCCGTCACAACTTCTTGTTGATATTCCTGAATATACAACGAAATCTTCTATAAATTTACCTGCTATCAATGCCTCCGATGAAGTATATGACTATGCAAATATGCTGCCGAAATACGCTTCCGTCTCATATACAGAGGAACAAGGTGCAGCCGTTGCCAAACTCTTATATCACTGTGGATGTTCCGTTATGATGGAATATGGCGTGAGCGGTTCTGGCGCAGTCACCAAGAGTGCAGCAGCGGCATTAGGCAAGTATTTCGGATATGACTCTGGCACTCTCGCATTCATAACCCGAGAGGATTATACCTTAGCGCAATGGTGTGGGATTATAGACCATGAACTGACAAACAGCCGCCCAGTTCTCTACAACGGCAATTCAGCTACAAAAGGTGGTCATGCCTTTATCTGTGACGGTGCTGACGGCTCAGGTTTCTACCACATCAACTGGGGATGGAACGGTGGCGCAAATGGTTATTTTGACATCTCGCTACTGAATTCCTCAGAAGCCAGCACTACAAGCGGAGCTGATGGGTTCAACGGTGGCATGGGAATGCTCATAGGCATCAAACCTACAGATAAAGAAGGTGCAGCACCTCTTGCCTCATGGAAAAACTTATGTGCAGCTGTCAATAGTGTATCACTTACGTCAGCTACCCGCGAAAATACTACAGGTACTTTTGGCGGAACAGTGAATATGCGACTCAGCAATCTTTCGTTTACCGACTTCTCCGGTTGGGTGGCTCTTGCTGTGAAGGACCAGGAGTCTGGTTTCACCATGATTTCAAGCAAATCGTATTTAAACTTGCAGGCATCCCTTATTTCCGGCACATATTACATCACCGACCAAAATATAAAATTCAACTACGCCTTCCCCGTTGGCACTACTAAGGTGTATGTTGTATATGGTAGTGGTGATAATGCAAATATCTGCGGTTACAACGAGAGCAAGCCGTACTTCTATGTAAACGCAACAGAAACTACTGCATCTCTCAGTGCGTATGGATATGCCTTGTCTGCCACTCTTACGGCTGACAATACCCTTTACAACGGTATGGACAACCAGTTTAAACTCAATGTCAGCAATAGCGGAGAGGAAGAGTATTTGGCAAATGTGAAGGTATATTATTCCAACACATCTGAAAAACCGGAATCAGCAATGAGCACCACGCTGTTGACTGTACCATCGGGTGGCAATACAGAACGCACACTGACCATCAATCCTGCCGAGTCAGGCAAACTTTATGTATGGGTGGATGACGTTTATGGTAATCCGCTTGTCACAGCCCAAGAATTCAATGTAGAAACTTCTTCAGAACCCGTTCTCACCCTCATCTCGGTTGAGTCTAACGCAATGGCTAACAGATATGAGATGCAAAACGCAAACGTTGTTGTTGATAATAATGGAACCAAATATCAAGTCAAGGCTCCCAAAACTTACGATGATGCGGCTACGTTCACCTTCAAAGTTAAGAACACTGGAGGAGCGACAACATGCAATTGGCTGTTGCGATGCTATGCTTTGGATGGTGCAACAACAGAAAAACGAATAGTAATAAATAATAAACTTATTGAATCAGGTGCGACTGAGACATTTACGATAACTGCTACCCCAGATGAAGTTGGCAGTAGATGTATAACAGGCAGAATCTACATAGAGTCAAGCACCCCAGGCTCTTATACTTCCCCAAATTGTTCTGAAGACTTAGGAACGTTAGTACTATCCATAATAAAGGACGGTAAAATTGCCGGCACTTTATCACTCCAACAAAATATGGGTGGAGTATATGTAGCAGAAACCACCCCATTGGAAACCCATCCCGACAACAATTCCAATTATTGGGCTACATACAGCAACCTCTCATCTGACGTTGAGATTGGTGTGCCAACCGACAAGTCGTTTACCCTTTACAATACCACAGTAAGCAACGGCAAGATGACTCTCACTCCACGCGAGGGCGAATATGCCTACAGGGTTGCAGCTGGCGAGGCAGTGCTCGTCAAGAGTGACGCTAATTCCGTGAAAATTGACGATATTGGCACAGGCAATGGCCTTCAATCTCAATCTCCCAACGAACTCCTTGCCTCACCCGCTGATGAGCAAATAATGAAGGCAGACGATGGCAAAGTGTTCTACCGTCTGACATACGACGACGTAGATACTCAAAAAGACCTTGGCTTCTATCTCGGCGTGGCAACAGTGAATGGCACTCTCTATAAAGACGGCTCATACCTCAATGCCACCCCAGGCAAGGGTTATCTGCATGTAAGCAAATCAGAAACCGCCACCATTGGCACGTCACAGGCAAGATGTTTCATCCTCGGCGACGATGACCCCACTGGCATTGAGGGAGTCACATTATCAGAAAGCGAGTTGGACAACAAAAACGCCGACACCCGCCTCTTCAACCTTCATGGCCAGCAAGTGAAGAGCCCCACCAAGGGACTTTACATCAAGAGCAACAAGAAAGTATTAATCAAGTAAAAAACATATCCATTATGAAAAAGCATTATATTAAGCCGGCAATCACGCTGCATGAGTTTGAATGTAAGCATCATCTTATGGCAGGTTCGCCAGAATACAAAGAAGGCAGCAGTCCAACCGATGAGAATGTTCAAATGTTTTAGGTAAATATAATAATCCCGTCTGAAACCACATCAGGCGGGATTTTTACGTCTTACGATACAAAGCGGTACAAAGAACTGCCCCTGTACCAGTACCTACTCAACATAGTCAAGTTTGAACACTATGACTCGGATGGTCTGGTCTTCCTTGTCGGTCTTCACCTTGGCAATGTGCCAGTCATCAGGGAAGAACAGGAAGAAACGGTCGGGTGTGGAGTCATAAAAGCGGGCAAGTGACTGGTCGTAGTCATAGTGCATCACGTCGGGCTTGTACTTGCAGTTCTCCTTGCTCGTCTCATGCTCAATGATGCCAAATCGCTCAGTGCCTTTTACCACATACTGGAAATCGATATGCTTGTAGTGGCTCTCACTCTGCCTCTTGCTGAGGTCCTGGTTCTCGCTGTCTTCCACACTCGCCACAAGTCCGGTCCCTTCTATCGGGTGTTTCCCCTTGGGGATGGCAAGCAAGTCAGTCTTGGCGAGCCACTGGAACATGGCATCCCACTGCGCCTTGTTCTTGGTGTACTGACTGTGGAACTCAGCCACATTCACAGACTTATGCGGACTGGCAGCAACGAATCCATTGCGCCATTCGCCTTTCTTCATCCACCTGGCAGCGGTTTTCATCTCCTTCTTGGTCATGCTCTTGGTATATATCCCCTGAGCCGACACAGCAACAGCCATCATAGCCATTGCCCAAAATACAAATATCTTTCTCATTCTTATTACGTTAAAACATTTTTTCTTGCATAATTCCATATAAGAAATTAATTAAAATCGTCGCCGCAAAGATACAAACTATTTTCCATTCCTCCAAACTTTTCGCCGATTATTTGCATCTTTGAGGACACAAAAAACTATCATCCTCCGTTCATCCTTCGCTATAACTCCGTTCATCCTTCGCTATAACTCCGTTCATACTTCGCTACAGCTGGCATACCACTGTCCGAAATCCTTGAATCCCTCAGGCAGCACATGC
>JBJEAV010000178.1:0-2767 GCA_051869395.1 Prevotella sp. | reverse complement strand
AAGATATTGGCAGCCTGTAAATCGAGAGTTACTTCATCGCGAAGCGAAAAGATATTGCTCAAACGTAGTTCTAATATCATTTTAAGTTCAATATTTGTAATTTGTTTGCAAATTCGAGGGTTAAATTCAAAAAACAACTCAATTTGGAATGTTCTTGTCACTCCAGTATCTTCACGTCAAAAGGGGTGTGGGTCATTGCCGAGAGGATGCGGAGGATTTTGTATTTGTCCTTGACGGATGAGGGCACGGTGAGCCATTTGGCAGATGACACTTGTACTTGGTTGTTGTATCTTTTTACCGGTGTTGTTATTGGATTGCCGCCAATCTTCAGGTTGGTCTTCTCCACCCTCTCCACTCCTATGTGCCTGACTGTCTTCTTGAATGTATCGAGAGGGTTGTCGCCACAAATCACCATGCCGTCTTGCAGTGTGACTACAAGGCGGGACTTGCGTTTTCGAGTTTCACCCTTGCGGCTGTTCTCATTAGTCACAATGGTTTCAAAGTCGCCCAGCTCTATTGTGGCATCAACAGAGAGAGACGTGACAATCGACTTCAGCTGACGGTATTTCTGGTCGGTGTCGCCCTGAGCCATCAGATACCATCCGTCAGCCATTTGCTTTGTCCACTCGGCATACTTGTCCACAACCTGTCTTGACACCAACGGGACATGACAGTTTTCCATATTCAATGACGCTACTCGCTCAACGCCAATCTTCTCGATTGTCATAATCATGGTTGCTGTTGCACTAATATCGCAGAATGTGGTGCCATCAGCAAATGTCACCCTAATCCTGCGGCGTTTTGCCCTCATGCGTGTATCAACAGGAGCTTCCGGCTTGGTCTGCGCAACGGGAGACGCGACTTTAACCGGCTCTTCCTTCGCCTCCACAGGAGTATCATCGAAAAGAAGTTCAAGCTGTATGTATTCCTTCTTGCCCATATACTTGTCATTCTATAATCCAATCCCCGATAGTACGTTTCTCCTGGTCGAAATTGATACCTACCTTCACAATCGGCAGACCGCAGAGGGCGAACTTTGACTTGTAGTCCTTGAGGTCTATCTGCTTCATCGCCGCCTCAGCTGTTTTGTTGAGTTTCAGCTCGAACAGATAGAGCGTCCTCGGAGTTTTAAGTACCATATCCACTCGCCCTGTGGAAGTGTGAACCTCCACGTCAATGTCAAACAACTGCCCCAACAGCGAAAAGACTATGTAGAGTATCTGCTGATAATGTCCTTCGGAATCGGCGTTGTCGCAGTAAGGGACAGTGAGCAGATACGCCTGAAGCAATTTCAACGCTCCTTCAATATCCTCTTTTCTCAAAGCCAAACTCATCTTTACCGCCATGGTCATTCCACGTCCCGCCACGGTGGTGGTATAAAGAGGCAACAAGCTCTTCATCAGCCCTATCCTTACCTCCTGGTTGGGGATGTCGAGAGTATATAGGTCGGCATCCGGCTCGCTGTCTTTTATGGTAATGTAACCGCTCTGGTAGAGCAAGGGGATGATGGACACCATGCCCTCTGTAGGAGCATCAAACTCCGATGACTGGGCTTCCATACAGCTGATGTCCGACGGCTCGATGTGGAATTTCCTGAGCATCTCGATGAGATAGGTGGGAGTGCCCGAGGAGAACCAGTAGTTGGTGAACATGTAGTCCTGGAATGCGTTGAGCAAGCTGAATGGATTGAAGATGCCTGGCGAGGGCCATGTGAAGTGGTAACCGTCGTACTGATGCTTCAGCTGGGCTATTGTCAGCTCGCGGGTTGCCTGTCTGTGTTCGGCAAAGTCATCAACATAGTCGGACATCTGCGTGAGCATTTCATCCAAAGTGATACCACAAACGGCAGCATAGTCTGGACGCATAGAGATGTTCTTGAGGTTGTTAAGTTCGCTGAAGATGCTGAGCTGCGAGAACTTCGTGATGCCGGTGATGAACAGGAATTCAAGATGAGGGTCGGAGTCCTTCAGAGGCGAATAGAAATTGCGCATTACTTGACGCAACACTTCAAGCTCGTCTTTCTTATGAACAACATCAAGGAGAGGGGCATCATATTCATCTATAAGAATAACAACCTTACGCCCGGTTTTCGCATGAGCGCGCTCAATAAGTCCCATAAGGCGCTGGTTGGGTTTCATCTCGTCGGCAGCCCCCTTGCCATAAATGGACTCGTAGGCGGTCAATTTGTTGCTCAACTCCATCTCCAATTCCTCTTTGTTGCAATGTTTGGCAGTACTCATGCCAAACCTCAGCACAGGATACTCCACCCAATCCTTCTCCACACTGTCGATAAAGGTGTCCTTGAACAGTTCCTTCCTTCCCTCGAAATATGCCTGAAGGGTAGAGCACAGCAATGATTTGCCGAACCGTCTTGGACGGCTCAGGAAGATATATTTGCTGAGGTGTATCATATTCCATACATACTCAGTCTTATCTATGTACAGACAGTCCAAATCCCTTACTTCGGAATATGTCTGTATGCCCACAGGCAGTCGTTTCAGTTGCTTCTTTGCCATATTCTAATCATATATTTAGACCTTTCGGCGGCAAAGTTACTGATTTTATTTGAATTAACCAAATGTTTCGACTATTTTTTTGTGACAAAACTCGAATTTCACAAACACAAGTTTCCACCACTTCCACCTGTTCCGCAAGGATGGTGGTGGTGGTGGAAAACGAGATTTTATGTATGATGAATAGCAGCCAAAATACTATTTGTTGGCGGGATGGTCATACTTTGACGTGCGCACGTCGAAGTACATCTTGG
>JBJEAV010000177.1:0-2774 GCA_051869395.1 Prevotella sp. | reverse complement strand
TCTATGAATGTGTCTGCCATCTCCTTGGTGAAGCAGAGTGGCGGCAGCAGTCGCAGAATGTTTGTTGAGGCACATCCTGTGAAGATGTGGTCGTCGAAGAGCAGGCGAGAGCGCACATCTTTGTGGGGAATGTCGAGTTCGATGCCTATCATGAGTCCACGTCCACGAACGTCGGTGATATGCTTTTCTGTCTGCTGCAGTTCCTTGAGCTTGTCGAGGAGATAGTCGCCCACCTCACGGGCGTTCTCCACGAGATTCTCCTCTTCCATCACGTCGATAACTGCAAGTGCGGCAGTGCATGCAAGATGATTGCCGCCGAAGGTGGTGCCCAACTGTCCGTATTCGGGCTTGAATTCGGGTGATATGAGCACTGCTCCCATGGGGAATCCGTTGCCTATGCCCTTGGCGCAGGTGATGATGTCGGGACGGATGTCGAGCCACTGGTGGGCAAAGAACTTTCCGCTACGGCCATAGCCGCACTGTATCTCGTCGCAGATGAGCACTGCCCCGTATTTCTTGCAAAGGGCATGCAGAGCCTGTGCAAACTCGGGAGTGGCGAGACGTATGCCACCTACACCCTGTATGCACTCGATGATACAAGCACACACGTCGCCCTTTGCCAATTCCTTCTCCCAAGCCTCGATGTCGTTGAGCGGAAGATAGGTGGTGTGTCCGTTGGCGTTGATGGGGGCGATAATCTTGGGATTATTTGTCACCTCCACTGCCAATGACGTGCGTCCGTGGAATGCCTTTTCGGCAGACAGCACGCGGGTGCGACCGGTCTTGAAGGATGCCAACTTCAGTGCGTTCTCATTTGCCTCGGCACCACTGTTGATGAGGAAGAGCTGGTAGTCGTCATAACCGCTGATCCTGCCGATACGCTCTGCCAACTGCTGTTGCAGGGTGTTGATGACCGAGTTGGAGTAGAATCCCAACTTGTTCATCTGTGCGGTCATCATCTCCACATAGTGAGGATGGCAATGGCCGATACTGATAACGGCATGTCCGCCATAGATGTCAAGATATTCCTGCCCCTTGTCGTCCCATACCTTACAGCCCTTTCCCTGCACGATATTTATATTGAATAATGGATATACGTCGAATAGGCGGCAGCCCCCCTGCCCCCCGGTGGGGGGTGTTGAGGTATGTCCTGTTATAGTATTATTATTGTTCATTATCAATTTATTTAATTCATTAATATATTTATATTATATGTCTTTTTTGCGTAGCCCAACCCCCCACCGGGGGGCAGGGGGCCGTCAGGGGGCTTTAGAATCCGTTCGCCTTCAGTCTCAGTCCTGCCGCTTCATCTATGCCAAACATGATGTTCATGTTCTGTACGGCCTGGCCCACGGCACCCTTCAGGAGGTTGTCGATGGTGGAAGTGACGAGCAGTTTGTCGCCATACTTGTCGCAGTGTACGAGAGCCTTGTTGGTGTTCACCACCTGCTTCATGTCGATAGCCTTATCCACATAGTGGGTGAATCTTGCATCCTTATAGAATGCCTTGTATCCCTCCACAATCTCCTCCAATGGCTTGTCGGTCTTGATGACCTCAGTGGCGAAGATACCGCGGGCGAAGTCGCCACGATAGGGGATGAAGTCGATGTCGGCATCCAGATGGCCTTGCACCTGACGCAGGCTCTGCTTTATCTCTGGCACATGCTGGTGGTTGAATGCCTTGTATATGCTCATATTGCCCATACGCCACGAGAAATGAGTGGTGGCAGTGGGTTTCTGACCGGCACCGGTACTTCCGGTGATGGCGTTTACGGCAACGTCTTCCGTTATTAGTCCCATGTTTGCGGCGGGGAGTAGCCCCAATTGTATGCAAGTGGCGAAGCAACCGGGGTTAGCCACATGCTGCGCCTTGGCTATTCTTTCTTTGTTGATTTCGGGGAGACCATATACGTAGTCGTTGCCAGGGGCTTCGAGTCGGAAGTCCTGGGCGAGGTCGATAATCTTAACGTTCTCGGGTATAGTATGTTCCTTGAGGAATGCCTCGCTCTTGCCATGTCCGAAGCAGAAGAACACAACATCCACCTCGTCGAAAGGCATCTCCGAAGTGAACTTCAAGTCGCAGTCGCCATACAGTCCTTCATGCACCTCAGCCACCAGATTGCCCGCATTGCTCTCGCTGTTTGCGAAGACAATCTCTGCCTCTGGATGATTGACAAGAAGGCGAATGAGTTCGCCGCCGGTATAGCCGGCGGCACCAAGAATACCTACTCTAATCATTGTACCTTGTATTTACTCGGAATAATCCAATACAGAATGGGATAGAGAATGATCCCACAGAAACAAGTAAAGATGGTTAACACTGCATATATAACCCTCACGATTGTGGGGTCAATGCCTATAAACTCGGCGAATCCGCCGCATACGCCACCCAGTAGGCGATTGTCTGAAAGGGTCAGTCTCTTCTCGTTCATAATTGCTTATCTTTTTTCGTCCTTATGTATTCCGTAATATACTCTCAGCGGTGTGCTCAACACCTTGATGAAGCCCTTGGCCTCGTCGGCAGTCCAACCAGTCTGTGTCTCGCCGTATTCGCCGAGTTTCGACTTTGTCAGGTCGTTGTCTGAATCTATTCCGACGGTCTCGAATCCGTAGGGGCGGAGCTTAAGGATGGCAGTTCCGGTGACATTACGCTGTGATGATGTCAGCATTGCCTCGATATCGGGCATCACTGGCTCAAGATACTGGCTCTCGTGGAGGAACATTCCATACCAGTTTGCCACCTGGTCCTTCCAGTACTGCTGCCACTTGCTCAG
>JBJEAV010000176.1:0-12771 GCA_051869395.1 Prevotella sp. | reverse complement strand
ACCGTCAAGGCGGATTAGAACCTATCCCACCAACGAGAAAAGCGGAAGAACCGTAAAAATGTACTTTTCTCAAATTTTTCCAATGATTTTCTTGCAGATTTCCCGGAAAAGTTGTAAATTTGCAACCGATATGAGAATAGTATCACATAGACGATTAGTTGAGTTCTAAGGGTCATAGGGACAGGTACCTCTGATTCTTTTGTAGATAATCAATGCGCAGCCTCTGGGAGCGTGGGCGTCTCGCCCGCGGCCTGCGTAGAGAGTAATCAAAAACATCGCGGAGGGACTATATATATGCTTTCTCGGCAGGCCGCGGGCGGGACGCCCACGCTCCCAGAGGCATCCGCTCATTTTTTTTAAGGGGTCACAGGAGGGGCACGGGGACTGGTTCTACTGGTTCGCCACAAAATAACGGACCAATATACCTCTCTTATGACCTTCAAAACAAATAAATTAATCTTAATCTGCAAAATTTCTGTGGATTTTTTTGCTGATTTCATAGAAAAGTTGTATTTTTACAGCGAAAATAAAGGAATAATATATATGGCAACAATAGAAGAAAGAGATGCGGCGGAGATAGCGAAGTTCACTTCTGTAGAACTTAAGGAATACGAGGACAGCCTCAAGACTTATCGCGACCTTATTTAAATACCCCAATTCAGTATAATTAGAATTTTAATTATGGTAAAGATAAAAGTTCAAGATACGGAGGTAACCGTTGCAAGAATAAACGGAGAAGATTATATCTGCTTGACAGATATGATAAGGGCAAAAGATGGAGATTTCTTTGTGACAGATTGGCTTCGCAATAGGAATACATTAGAGTTCATCGGTATATGGGAAAAGGTATATAACCCTTCTTTTAATTATGGCGAATTCGCCACAATTAAAAGTCATGCTGGACTAAATAGTTTCAAAATCAGCGTCAAGGAATTTGTGGAACGCACCAATGCAATTTCTTTGCAGGCTAAAGCCGGGCGATATGGTGGTACTTACGCTCACAAAGACATCGCTTTTGAGTTTGCAATGTGGATAAGTCCTGGAGAATCATAGGGACTGGTACCATTGACTCGCTACAAACAAACGAAAAAAAACTACCAGTCCCTATGAATCTTGATAATACCGTTGCAAAAGTAACAAATAAATCTTAATCTGCAAAATTTCCGTGGATTTTCTTGCAGATTTCCCGGAAAAGTATTAACTTTGCAGCCCAAAAAAAGAGAAATGGTAAGATGTAAAGGTTACCATGGGCATTGAGCAAATGACAGACGATTATAAACATCAATTTGAAGAGATATATACCGAGTACTATACCCGGTTATATTTTTTTGCGCTCAATATTATAGATGAGGAAGAAGTTGTCAAAGATTTGCTTAATGATGTTTTCACGGGTTTGTGGAAGTGTTTCATGACAATCGACAAATCCAATATCCGTTCATATCTCTTTACATCTATACGCAACCGAGCAGTGGACTATCTCCGCCGCAATATCCAGAAAAAGAAGTATTCCGATGAGTATATCCGCGAGGCCTCTGTGTATTATTCCGAATACTCAGATGAAGATGAACGCATGGTGGAAGAGATGATGCACCAGTTGAAGCCTCCCACCGACGTGATACTCCGCATGTGCTATCTTGAAGGCATGAAATACACCGAAGTGGCCGAAAAAATGGGGATAAGCAAGAGCACGGTGAAGAAGCATATAATGAAAGCATTAAGAACTCTTAGGGAAATTTATGGTTCGAAGGATGCCCGAAACAGACTCTCGGACGTAGTATCAATATAGAACACTGAAAAAGAAATGTTTATGGAAGACAAGGAATACATACATGAAGAGGTGGCGATAAGAGATTATCTGCTGAGGAAGACGACGAAGGCTCCCGACGTGCGCGGCGAGTTGGCAGCCTTTATGGCAGAACACGACAGGAGCCCACGTGGCAGGAAAGTGCGCCTTTGGACTGCCATTGCAGCAGCTGCGGCAGTTGTGATAGCGGCTGTGTTCCTTGTCACATTAAGCGACGGGGAAGAGGATGCCAACGCTGTGCGAACCATCATAGCCTATAAGGCAGACACTGGCATTGGCAACGAAATAACCTTACAGTGTGGTGATGCCGCTCCGCATGCCGTCACCCAGAAAGCGTTGGCATCGTCAATGCGTGCAAGCTCTCATAGTATTAATAATAAGGTGAAGGAGGATAATACCGAAGTTAGGACATTCTCGCTGAGGACTCCCGCGGGGATGACGGCAAATGTCACTCTCTCCGACGGCACCCAAGTGTGGCTCAATGCTGGCTCCCGCCTTATTTATCCCGAACGTTTTGCGGGCAATGAGCGACGGGTGAACGTTGAGGGCGAGGCATATTTTGACGTGGCTAAGGATGCGGTGCATCCATTTATTGTAGTTGCCGCAGGCACGGAGACGAGGGTCATTGGCACCGAATTTAACGTAAGGGCGCGTCATGGCAAGCCTGTCCATGTTACGCTCGTTGAAGGCAGCGTTATGCTGTTAGCCGAAGGCAAGAGTATAAGTATGCGACCGGGAGAAGACGTGGAAGTGGGCAAAGGCGGAAAGATGAGAGTTTCATCCCCCGACCTTGAAATCTTCACCGCGTGGAAAAACGGAGAATTCTATTTTGACAATATGACATTGGCTGAGATAGCAGTCGAGATAGGAGTGTGGTATAACGTGAGCGTGATATTCAATTCACCTGCAAAGATGTCCACTCGCCTGTTCTTCGCTGCCGACCGCAATGCCTCAATCGACGAGATACTCCGTCTGCTCAATAGTCTCGACAAGGCAAAAATCAGCTATGAAGATAATCAGATTGTAATAGAATAAAGGTGTAAAATCAGCAAATTGAAAGTTTTTTCCTCATTTTTAGTCCAAAAGCGTGCCCTTTTGGACTTTTCGTGCGTATCCCTAAGTGATATCACAAGCATTATTAACAAAATAAAAAGAGAGAAAGACAGGCTTATGAAAAGAAACCTATTATTGCGACCGCTTGCGTTGCTGCTCTGTATGACGATGGCACTCTCTGCCATAGCCCAGACGGTTGTCGGCAAGCGTTTCAGCGAGTCGTTTACAGATGTCCCGATGTCCGAGGCACTTAAGACCATCGGCAAGAAGTCGGGCGTGAGGGTGCAGTTTGCCTATGAGGACGTGAGTGCCTACAAGGTGACTGTCAGACTGACCAACACCACAGCCGAGGAGGCAGTGAGAAAAGTAATCGACAACCGCCCGTTGACCTATAAGGTGGTTGACGGTAAATTCATTGTCATCAACAAGCAGAAGCAGCAGTCGCTGCAAGCTGAAGCCACAGGAGGGTATGAAATCAACGGACGCGTGGTGGATGCCAATCACGACCCTTTGCCCGGTGTGAGTATCAGCATCGACGGAGGTAAGATGGCTACAATGTCCGACATCGACGGGGGGTTTGTCTTGCGCATTTCAAACCCAAACGCTAAGACACTCCAATTCAGTTTCATCGGCATGGAGACGGAGACAGTGAAGTTGGCAGGCAAGCGCGGCAAGGCGATGAACATCGTGATGCGCGAGAAGGGCGGCTATCTCGACGAGGTGGTTGTCACGGGCTATCAGGTGCTCAACAAGCGCAGCCTCACCTCCGCCGTGACATCGGCAAAGATGGAAGACCTGGCGCGTGCCGACATGTCGTCGCTCGACCAGATGCTCGAGGGCAAGATCCCCGACCTTATGGTGACTAACAACTCAGCCGAGGCAGGCGTGGCACCGAAGATACGTATTCGAGGAACATCAACGCTCGTGGGAAACCGCGAACCGCTGTGGGTGGTTGACGGTATCATCGTGCGCGACCCGGTTGCTATAGCTGCCGAGGAACTCAACGACCCCGACTATGTCAACCGCATCGGTAATGCCATTGCCGGACTCAACCCCCAGGACATCGAGCGCATCGACGTGCTGAAGGATGCCGCCGCAACCGCCATCTACGGTTCGAAGGCTGCCAACGGTGTCATAGTGGTCACCACGAAGCGAGGCTACGAAGGCAAGCCTAAGGTGAGCTACACCATGAACGCCACCATGAAGCTCCGGCCGCACTACAGCGACCGCTCGGTTGACGTGATGTCGTCGAAGGAGCGCATACAGTTCTCTCGAGAGCTTTATCAGACCCACTACCAATATCCATCGTATATGACAATGGTGGGATATGAGGGCCTGCTCAACCAACTATACAGCGGCAAGATTGACTACGACGGATTTGTCAGTGGAGTGAGTGCAGCCGAGGCGCAGAACACCGACTGGTTTGACCTCCTTACGCAGAACTCCCTGAGCACGCAGAACACGGTGAGCGTCAGCGGCGGTTCGAAGCGCTCACGTTATTACGCTTCGCTCGGCTACACCAAGGACAACGACGTGATAAAAGCCAACGACAACGACCGCTACACCTTCTCGATGAATATCGACAACACTTTTTCGAGATGGCTCACTGCCTCGTTCACCTTCAACGGATATCACTCTGAGCGCGACTATTATCAGGACGAGGTCGCCCCATTGCAATATGCCTATCAGGCATCGCGCTGCATTCCCGCATATCAGCCGGACGGCGAATATTCCTACTATCAGAAGATACAGAGCGACAGCTATAAGTATAACTACAACATACTGAACGAGCTTGACAACAGCAACAAGAAACAGGTGGTGAACTCGATGACCTTCACCTCAAACCTACAGTTCACCTTCACCGACTGGCTCAAGGCCAACGCCATCCTCTCGCTCAACACCCAGAACACTGACATCGAGGGATGGTGGGGCGAAAAGACTGCCCACATAGCCATGCTGCGCCATGCCAACTACGGCGAGAAGATAGAATTTACAGAGGACAGCACCTGTCCGCAGGGTGGCGAACTGTCGAAGACATCCGTGCGCGACCTCAACTACACGGCACGCTTCCAGATTGACGCAAACAAATACTTCGGGGAAGATGATAAACACAATATTGACGCAACCTTCGGTATAGAAATCAGCAGCGACAAATACCGCAGCCACTACAGTGTGGCGCGAGGCTACTTCCGCGACCGCGGAGAGAGTTTCGTCACCGACATCGACCTCGACAAATATCCAAGCTACAAGTCGTGGCTCTCGGCCAACCAGCCGCAAATCACAGACGACCTGACAAACACCTTCTCCACCTATCTCTCGCTGTCATACGCCTACAAGCGACTGTGGCGAGTGAACATCAACGGACGCGTGGATGGCTCAAACAAGTTTGGCGACCGCTCCAACGACAAGTTCCTGCCCATCTGGTCGGTGTCGGGAAGCTACGACCTCGGCAGTTTCCTCAAGAAAGCCGAGTGGATTGACTATATGACCGCCAAGGCGTCATTCGGATTCCAGGGCAACATGCTCGACTCCGAGAGTCCGACGATGACAATACGCAAGGGATCTATGAGCGACTACTATGGCGAGTATCTATCATCCATCGTTGCCCATCCCAATCCCGACCTTAAATGGGAGAAGACCACCTCGTGGAACTTCGGTCTCGACATGAGCTTCTTCGACCATTGCCTTGCCATCGAGGCTTCGGTGTTCTACAAGAAGACCAAGGACGCCTTCATGAGCAAGAAGGTGTCGAGCGTTAACGGTGTGACAAGCTACGTAATCAACGGCGGCGACGTGACCAACAAGGGTTATAGCTTTGACATCACTGCCACCCCAATTCGCACCAAGGACTTCCGCTGGACACTCTCAACCTCAATATCCAAGATTATCAACTCCGTCGATACACGTCCCGACGCTCAGACCTACGACCTCGGGGACTTCCTCAACGGAACGGCGGTAGTGGAGAACAAGAGCGTCAACACATTCTATAGCTACAAGTTCCTCGGATTGAGTCCCGTGGATGGCGGTCCGCTTTTCGACGATTATATTGACAGTCCTGAATCATTGCGAGGCCTGTCGAAATACGACACCTACACCATGGTGCTCGAAGCCAGCGGCAAGCGTGAGGCCGACATACAGGGCAGCCTCACCAACACCTTCCGCTACAAGCAGTGGCACGCCTCGGTGTCACTTGGCTACAGCTTAGGAGCCAAGACCCGCCTCTTCGCCATGTATGGCAGTGCCGCCTCGGGAGGTGCTTACGGCAATACCATCTACTCGGAGAAGAACTACAGCCGCGACTATATGGACCGCTGGCAGAAGCCCGGCGACGAACTGTACACCACCGTGCCGTCGATAATCAGCCAGAGCAGCGACGCATATTACAAGTATTCGCGCCATTGGACCACATTCTCCGACTATAGCGACATCCAGCCCATTGCCGACAACTATTGGGACATGTACGACTACTCGAACATCCGTGTCGTTAGTGCCGACTACCTGAAACTGCAGTCGATGAGCGTCACCTACGAGCTTCCGCAAAACATCCTCACCACATGGGGACTCACCCGACTGGCCCTGACGCTGTCGGCATATAACCTCTTCACCATCTGCGACTCCAAGCTGAAGGGACAGACCCCGACGCAAGGCGGATTCTCCACCATCCAGTTGAGCGACCGCCCCAGCTTCTCCTTCGGACTTAACCTGCAGTTCTAACCAAATATGCATCACATAATGAAGACAAAGATAACATCATTCATAGCGGCGGCACTGATTGCCGCATCGTGTTCCTCGGGATTCATGGAGGAATACTCACAGGATCTCAGTCGAGTGAAATCGGCAGAAGACCTCAACGAACTGCTCATGGGCGACTGCACCATGCCGCTCGGCCTGTTCTATTTGAGCTATTCACAGGTTTATATAGAGAACGAGAACTATGCCATGCTCCACTTCCTCGGCGACGAGCTGAAGGAAACCTTGGACAACGACATCCAGCCTGAGGGCTTTTATGCCGTACAGCCGTATTTCGGTTTATGGACATGGCAGCGCGACGTCTATCTCAACGACCAAGGCGCAAGTTCATATACATCCAGTGAGGAGCACTACTGGAATCTCGCATACGAGAAGATCAACAACTGCAACATGGTGATTGAGGCTGCTGAGGACCTCGCAACGTCGAATGACAAGGACGAGGCATTGCGACAGCATGTTATGGGCGAATGTCATTTCCTTCGCGCCACCTATTATGCCATGCTCGTCAATCTCTATGCCAAGCCATACGCTCCATCCACTGCCTCCACCGCTCCCGGAGTGCCGGTGAAGACCACGGGTGAGGTGGTTGACGAGGAATTCCAGCGCAACTCGGTGGCTGAGGTTTATCAGCAAATCCTCGCCGACCTCGACGAGGCGGAGCGTCTGCTTGCCGATGTCACCTCGCCGCAGACCATCTATCATGTAGGTATCAATGCCGTGTATGTCTTCCGCAGCCGCATGGCACTCTACATGCAAGACTGGGCATCGGCAAAGACCTACGCCGAGAAGGCTCTCGCCGTGAGCGACTATCTGCAGGAGATGAGAGGATGGGCTGACAATGCCTACCCGCTGAACGACAAGAACAAGGAGGTGCTCTACTCCAATGGTTCGTCGTGCTTCGGCAATCTCATATTCCAGAACCCCGGCAAGAAACCTTCATACTATTGGTATAACTACTCACCCGTGTTCTCCGTCAGCGACAACCTCGTGGCTCTTTACGACGACAACGACGGACGCAAGTCGGGATATATCACCGACAAGGACGACGTGAGCAACGATCCCGCCAACTGGACCTACCACAAGATTGACAACAGTATCGCTTCGCGCGGGGTATATAAGACAGTGAGCGACGTGTTCTCTATCCGCACTGCCGAGGCATATCTCAACCTCGCCGAGGCAGAGGCTCAACTCCGCAACGATGCCGCCGCATGCTCATGGCTCAACAAGCTGAGGGCAACGCGCATCGAAGGCGACGCAGCTGTCAACCTTTCGGGCGAGCAGCTCATGTCGTTCATACGCGACGAGCGTCAGCGTGAACTCTGCTTCGAGGGACACCGATGGTTTGACCTCCGTCGCTATCAGGTGGATGCCGCCTATCCCTACTCCAAGGCTATTGAACACAGTTACACGTGGTATGTGATAGATGGCTATGACACCGTTGCCGACCATACATCCTATTTCCGCTTGGAGCCCAACGACGCCGCATACACTCTTGACATTCCGAAGAACGTGCGCGACTTCCAGAACTCCATCGGCAGCAACCCGCGTCCCGACCGACAGGCCTTTGAGACAGTAAACAGGAGAGACTGAAAATTGAAAATTGAAAATTGAAGGTTATGAAAAAGATACACATATTATTTGCAATGCTCCTAATATCAGCTATAACGCTGATATCGTGCAGCGACAACGAGGATACAACGCCCAGTATGGCAGATGCGAATGTGTTCGCTCCGGCAGCCTCAGACAACAGTGCCACGGCGCAACTCCAACGCGACTTCTATAAAGAAACAGGAGTCTATCTGCTATTCAGCGACACACTCACCGCCGTCAATGGAGGCAAGCCCGAACTGCTCGACCTCGGTTGGACACTCAGCGGCTCCTACGGTAGCGTGTTCTCCTACGAGTATATCTACGATATCAACTCGCAACGACAAGCTGCCGATGCAGTGAAAAAACATGTATTGGAAAGACTCGGCTCGGCAAAGCCGTTCTCCATCCTTCTTGCCAACAGCATAACCTACAAGAGCTATGGCAAGGTGAAAAATCAGACAATGGTATTAGGCAACAGATGCTATGCCTTCAACCTCGACGGTGGTAGCGCATTAGATGATCCTGATACCTTCTTCGGCAACCTCTTCACGTCGATGGTTCAGAGCATACTCGAAAAATATTCCACCGAACTGCAAGCGTTCTACGACATCAGTTCGGAATACTATGGAGAGTATATCGACGACTTTGGACTGGAAGACCCCACTGAGGAGGAACTATGGGAATATGGCTTTTTCGAATATGACGACTGGTGGGGCTCTTTCTATTTCAAGAATACAGATTTCAAACAATGGGTAAAAAAGGTGACAACCATGTCGCGCTCTGAGTTTGAGGCCACTTACGGCTCGTCGGCAACGATGATGAACAAGTATGAGGCTCTTGTGGGAGTGATAGAGAAAATAGGAATAAAACTTTAACATAATGACACTACAATCATGAAAAAGATATTTTGGACATTAATATTGTGCGCTGTGGCATTGCCCGTGGTGACCTCATGCAGCGACGATGACGACCTGCCCACAGAGGTGAGACCTTCGTCGGAAGGCACATTCACCGATGACGACGGCTCGGTGTATCGCACTGTGAAATACGGCGCGCAGGAATGGCTCGCCGAAAACTATCGTGGCGGCGAACCGTGGGTGGAGCAGTCGTATCTCACCGACAACGGCATAGAGTATTGGTTTGAGGATGACTACGACATCGACGAAGAGGAGGAGCTAATTGCCTCCGAGGGCAACTACATGACTTGGCAGCAAGCCATCGACAACTGTCCCGAAGGATGGCGACTGCCCACCGACGAAGACTG
This sequence comes from Prevotella sp., assembly GCA_051869395.1. GTDB lineage: Bacteria > Bacteroidota > Bacteroidia > Bacteroidales > Bacteroidaceae > Prevotella. The sequence continues at coordinate 3,310 of JBJEAV010000176.1, read as the reverse complement.
GCAGCAGCTCGAACGCGCGCTTGGTGTGGCTGATGTGGAAGCCACGGGATGGCGCGATGGCGGCGGTATGCCAATGATGTCAGCCTCGGGACTGCATCTCACGCTGTGTGGTGCGCTTCATTCTCGATCGACGGCTGCATACGAAAAATGCAACGTGGGCGACTATGGCTATTATTGGACCGCCACGCTCGACCCCTCGGTGGACGCCGAATGTGCCTTCATCCGCAAGGTTGTGGCAGGCAAGAACCAAGTGATGCGCAACTCCATGCCCACACGCAGGTATGCCATGGTGAGATATGTTAGGGATTTATAATTAATTCAAGTTTCTGAAATACTTAACTTAAGGAGTAAAAAGGAGTTAAAAGAAGATATCGCTCCCTTGGGGAGCTAAGGAAGATAAAAGACAATAGTAAAAGCCATGCTTAGGCATACGTCACTTATCTCCTTTTATCTTCATTTATCTTCCCTTATCTACTTCCGAAAGTTGAGTAATTAATAATTTACAATATCAATGCGTTACAGATTTTTTCTCTCTCTTGTAGTGGCAGTCGGGATGACTGCCACTGCATATTCCCAACAATTCACTTTGAAGGGTGAAATCGCGGGGATGACAGACTCACTCAGAGTGGTGGTGGCTGACGACGAGAATCCCGATGGCAAATCACTTGCCTCCGGTTCTTTTGCCTCAGGCTCCTTTATGCTTAGCGGCACATCCAAGTTGCCACGTCTCGCCCGTCTATCTTTCTTCTCCAAAAATGAGAAGAAACAGCGATGGGTGAAGAAAGCTGAACTGAGACTGATGGTGGACACGACAGAAATACAGGTCAGTGCGGACAAGACTACACTGTTTTCCGATATGTCGGGCAAAAAGAAAGAGCCTCTGACAAGTATAAGGGCAGGCTATGCCAACCTACTTTATCAGCACTATCTCGCATATATGCGCGATATGGACCTTCTTGCCGACAGTCTATCCTATGCCGAGGCAAAAGCATGGTTTGACAATGGTGGCGACGAAAGCAAATATACCGACTTAATTAAGGCCAACGAGGATGCCAAGAAGCGACAGAGGCAGATGATGCTCGACTTTATCGACAGCAATCCGCTCTCGCCTGTGGCAACCGCATTGGTGGCACGACAGGTCTATTCTCCATTCTCTTACAGTGTCAGTCAAGTGGATAAATGGATGAAGTCTTTTGAGAATAATCCCGACACCATCCACGTCAACTTCCTTCGCCGCAACATCGTGCAGATAAAGGCGCAAGCCACTGGCACACCCTTCACCGATTTCATCGCCAAGACCCCTGAAGGCAAAGACGCTATGTTATCTACGTATATGAAAAAAGGCAAACTGACGCTTATCGACTTTTGGGCATCGTGGTGTGGCCCATGCCGGGCAGCCATTCCTAAGGTCAAGAAAATCCTTGATGCAAATAATGACAGACTTGTTGTCATCTCATGCTCCGTGGATGAGAAGGAGGCTGCATGGCACAAGGCTGTTGAGGCTGAGAAGATGCCGTGGGCACAACTGCTCATACCCAAGGACACATTGGCGAAGACTGTGTCCCAGGCGTATATGATAAGCAGTATCCCGCGCCTTGTACTTATCGACAGTGAGGGACGAATCGTTATGACTACACATAAACCGGAATATATCCAACAGGCAATAAAATCATTATGAGACATAACATTTTAATGGCAGCCGTGGCGGCATCCATAGCGACAACCGCCACGGCACAGAATTTCAAGGTAAAAGGTTTTATACCAGGTATGCGACGCGGCACGATGGTACAACTCCGTTCAGCCGAACAGGGCAGGAACATCGAGGCTGAATGTCTTTCTGACGACGGTGTCTTTGTGCTCACCGGTAAGGTGGAGTCGCCTATGTTGGTGGAACTGCGCATCAACGGCAAACCGGAATCGGAATACAAGGAAGACGAATTCAAGGAAAGCTATGGCACTCAGTTTATGCTCGAAGGGGCTGACTATTCTGTCAACGCCACACATCTCGACAGTATCCCGCGCAATTACTCACCCACGGAGAGCCTTCTCGCAGGAGCACGGCATATCAAGATCATTGGCGGAGAGGCCCAACGCCAGTACAGCGAATGGGAGGAAACCACATATCCCGTGCGCCTTGATGCCGAAAGGGCAGACCTCGACTATCGCAACGTGAGATTCTGGGCAAACAAGGGCACAAAGGGCTACGACACACTGAGGGCTGAACGGCTTGAGAAAATCGCCAATCAGAAAAAAAGAAAAGTGGATGATGAAAACGCGCGATTCATAAATGCTCATCATACATACGCTATCTCACTGCTTTTACAACAAAAGGCTATCGCATCACCGTTCGCCCTCACTATCGGCGAATATGACTCGCTGACACAACTCTTTGCCGACAATTACGACCGTCCTCGCTATGAAGGCTTCCGCCAATTTGTCGCCCAAATGAAGCAATTCCCGAGGAATGTACCGTTACGCGACCTTGAACTCATCACTCCCGACAGCAAACCTGTTCAGCTGAAAAACGTTGTGGTGAAGGGCAAATGGAACTTGATTGACTTCTGGGCATCATGGTGCGGTCCGTGTCGTGCCGCCATCCCCCAGGTTATAAAACTGCACGAGACGATGGGAGAAAAATTGAACATCATCAGTTGCTCGGTAGATAAAAACGAAGCCGAATGGCAAAAGGCGATCAAGGAGGAGAATATGCCGTGGGAGCAGTATCTCGTGCCTAAATCCCAGATGAAGTCCATGGCAGATTCCTACTATATCCGTTATGTTCCCTCGCTCATAGTTGTCTCGCCTGATGGAAATATTGCCTTGTATGCTAATGACCCGGCAACTGTCATGGAATATCTTGAGAACCTATGAATCTTGATAATACCGCTGCAAAAGTACCAAATAAATCTTAATCTGCAAAATTTCCGTGGATTTTCTTGCTGATTTCAAAAATAATCCTTATCTTTGCGGTCAAAAAGCGAGATATGGCAAAATACATTAATCCTTTCACTGATGTCGGTTTCAAGAGAATCTTCGGACAAGAGCTGTCGAAACCGCTGCTGCTCGACTTCCTCAACAGCCTGTTTGAGGGAGAGAAGCATATCGTCAACCTGACTTTTCTCGACAAGGAGCAGCCCGCCCTGTTCGAGGAGGACAGGTCGTTGATATACGATATATATTGCGAGACTGACGACGGCGAGAAGATCATTGTAGAGATGCAAAACAAGTCGCAGCCATTCTTCAAGAACAGGAGCATCTATTATGTCTCGGAGTCGATAGCCCGTCAGGGCGAACGAGGTTCGGCATGGAA
>JBJEAV010000175.1:0-2792 GCA_051869395.1 Prevotella sp. | reverse complement strand
AATTAGAAATTAGAAATTATGGCAGCGCATAATGAATTGGGAAAGTGGGGCGAGGAGATTGCAGCCCGCTATCTCTCTAAAGAGGGATATAGCATTATGCACCGCAACTGGCGTTGTGGACATCGTGACCTCGACATTATTGCCACCAAGGACGGTGAGGTGGTATTTGTCGAGGTCCGCACGCGCCGTAATTCCATGTTTATGGAGCCAGAGGAGAGTGTTAACTACAAGAAGGCTCTTTCCGTCTCCATTGCCGCCAACGCCTATCTTAAATGCTTCCATATCAACGCCCCAATACGTTTCGACATCATCACCGTCACCGGAACCCCGGATACTAATTACACCGTCAATCACATTCCCAACGCATTCTATCCGCCACGGAGATGAATTATGGAATATCAGACAATTCGAGTAATCTAACTACATAACTTAAAAATAAAAGACATGAAATCAATAATCAGACTAATGACAGGCTCATTGCTACTTGCTGCAATAACCACGTCAAATGCCTTTGCACAGACTGAGCCTAAGGTGGAATATTTCGGCATCGCCGACGTAAGACTGACTGCCAGCGCATTCAAACATGCTGAGGATATGGACATCCAGTATCTTCTCGCCCTCAATCCCGACCGCCTTTTAGCTCCTTATCTCAAAGGGGCAGGACTCGCACCCAAGGCTGAGAACTACACCAACTGGGAGAACACCGGTCTCGACGGACATATCGGCGGTCATTATCTCTCTGCACTTTCCTTCATGTATGCCGCCACCGGCAACGAGGAAATAGGCCGCCGTCTCGACTATGTGCTCTCAGAACTGAAACGCTGTCAGGACACTGCCGGCGACGGTTACCTGTGCGGTGTGCCCGACGGACGCAAGATGTGGAAGGAGATTGAGCAAGGCAACGTCAGGGCTGCCACATTCGGACTCAACGACCGATGGGTGCCTCTCTACAATATCCATAAGATTTACGCTGGACTTCGTGATGCCTATCTCGTGGCTCATCGTGAGGAAGCCAAGGACATGCTCGTGAAACTCACCGACTGGATGGAGCGCACCACAGCCAACCTCACCGACGAACAGATGCAGGACATGCTGCGAAGCGAACACGGCGGTCTTAACGAGACATTCGCCGATGTTGCCGCCATCACGGGCGACAAGCGTTATCTAAAACTTGCCCACCGGTTCAGCCATGAAATCATCCTCAATCCCCTGTTGAAGAATGAGGACAAACTTACCGGTATTCATGCCAACACCCAGATTCCCAAGGTCATCGGATTCAAGCGCATTGCCGACTTAGAGAAGAAAGACGCATGGAGCAAGGCTGCCGACTTCTTCTGGCAGACAGTTGTCAACAATCGCTCGATAACCATCGGTGGAAACAGTGTGTTCGAGCATTTCCATCCAGCCGACAACTTCGAGTCGATGCGCACCAGCGAACAGGGTCCCGAGACTTGTAATACATATAATATGCTTCGCCTCACCAAGATGCTGTATGCCACATCTGCCGATGCGAAATATATGGACTATTATGAGCGTGCGCTATATAACCATATTCTCTCCACGCAGGACCCCGTACAGGGAGGATTCGTGTATTTCACCCCCATGCGCTCAGGACATTATCGCGTTTATTCGCAACCCCAAACCAGCTTCTGGTGTTGCGTGGGTAGTGGACTGGAGAACCATGCCCGTTATGGCGAGATGACATATGCCCATAAAGGCAACGACCAACTCTACGTCAACCTCTTCATTCCCTCTACTCTGAAATGGGGGAATATCGGTATTGAACAATCAACGGCTTTCCCCGACGAGGAAGCAACCACCATCACCGTGAATCCCACAAAGGGCAAACAGAAGTTCACGCTTAACGTCCGAGTGCCTGAATGGGTAAACTCTAACGAACTCTCACTAACTGTCAACGGCAATGCCGAGAAGGTGGATATTGCCGACGGATATATCAAGTTGAAGCGCACATGGCAGGATGGCGACAAGGTGCGCATCTCAATGCCCATGCACCTGAGAGCCATCGACATGCCCGACAACTCCCATAACTTCTCCTTCCTCTACGGACCTATCGTCCTTGCGTCACGCATGGGAACCCAGCGTCAGGACGGAATGTTCGCTGATGACAGTCGTGGCGGTCACATCGCCCAAGGTCCACGTCTGCCGCTGCAGAACATGCCTGTTATTGTAGGCAATACCGACGACATCCTCTCGCATATCACAAAGGCTGAGGGCAAGATGGAATTCACCCTCAAGGGAGTGAGTCCCGAGAACTACGAGGGCATGAAGCTCGAACCGTTCTACCGCATACACGAGTCGCGCTATATGGCATATTGGCCAGTATTGTCAGCCTCAGAGGTACAAAAACGTCAGGAGGAAGTGGCACGCCAGGAGAGCATAGCCCAGGCACTTGAGGCACGCACTGCCGACAAGGTGACCTGCGGAGAGCAGCAGCCCGAGAGTGACCATTTCGTCAAGATGGAGCAGAGCGGCACAGGCAACGACGGCGGAGTGCAGTGGCGCGAGACCCGCCAGTGGTTCTCCTATCGCATGAAGACCAACGGCCGCAAGGTCACCGCCGTACGCATAGCCTTCCGCCCCGAGAACAACCGTGATGCCCGTGTGCTCATTGGCGATACCGAGATAGGCTCATTCTCCACCGCAGCAGACGGTATCATCGAATTGCCTGTAAATCCCGAAATCATCGGCAAGGCAGAGACCATCTCCCTGAAGATAGCCAAGGGCAGCAAGAATATCACTCCGCATATCTATGAAGTGAGACTGATAGCTGA
>JBJEAV010000174.1:0-2803 GCA_051869395.1 Prevotella sp. | reverse complement strand
TGGTCTATAAAACCCCCAGTGCTAATTTGTGGTCTATAAAACCCCCAGTGCTAATCTGTGGTTTTCAGAGATACCGGTTAGAGAGGATACTCGTCAAAAGCGTACAGTACAGTTGAGAGATACCTCTCACCGGTATCCGGAAGTAGAGCAACAATCTTCTTCCCTTTGTTCTCCGGGCGCTTGGCAATCTCACTTGCGGCAAAGGCAGCCGCGCCCGATGAAATACCTACTAATAATCCTTCCTCGCGAGCCAACTGGCGACCGGTGCGGATGGCATCGTCGTTCTCCACGTCAAACACCTCGTCAACCACATCGCCGTTATATGTCTTAGGCACGAAGCCCGCACCGATACCCTGTATCTTGTGAGGACCGCTCGGTCCGCCGTTCAACACTGCCGACGACTTCGGCTCCACGGCAATGACCTTCACGTTAGGGTTGTTCTCCTTCAGACGTCTGCCGATACCGCTGACGGTACCGCCAGTGCCCACACCGGCAACGAATATGTCGATGTCACCGCCTGTCTGCTCCCATATCTCCACACCTGTTGTGTCGTAGTGCTTCTGTGGGTTGGCAGCGTTCTCAAACTGCTGCAGGATGATGGAGCCAGGAGTCGCGTCGCGCAGTTCCTCGGCAGCCTTGATGGCACCTGCCATACCAGCCGCACCGCTTGTCAGCTTCACCTCGGCACCGTAAGCCTTCACCAGGTTGCGGCGCTCGATACTCATCGTCTCGGGCATGGTCAGCACGAGCTTATATCCCTTCACGGCAGCCACGAGAGCCAGTCCCACACCGGTATTTCCGCTGGTAGGTTCGATGATGGTGGCACCTGGTTTGAGCAGGCCTTTCTTCTCGGCGTCCTCGATCATCGCGAGTGCGATACGGTCTTTAACACTTCCGCCGGGGTTAAAGAATTCCACCTTGGCGATTATTGGAGTCTCGATGCCCTGTGCCTTCGAGAACTTATTCAGTTCGAGCAGCGGCGTATTGCCGATAAGCTCAGTCAGTTGTTTTGCTATCTTAGTCATAATTCTTAATTTTTATTTAATTCCTAATTCCTAATTCCTAATTCCTCAAATGCTTTCCAGCGCATTTGCCAAGTCGTCAATGATATCCTCGTAGTGCTCGGTGCCGATGCTCAGTCGGATGGTGGAGGGATAGATATGCTGCTGCTCCAGTTCCTCCGGCGAGAGCTGAGAGTGGGTAGTTGTGGCGGGATGGATCACAAGACTCTTCACGTCAGCCACATTGGCGAGCAGTGAGAATATCTTGAGATTGTCGATCACGCTCCATGCCTCCTTCTCGCCGCCCTTCACCTCGAATGTGAAGATGCTGCCGCCACCGTTGGGGAAGAGCTTCTCATACAGCTCGTGGTCGGGATGCCCGGGCAGTGAGGGATGGTTCACCTTTGCCACCTTGGGATGGTTGGCGAGGAACTCCACCACCTTCTTGGTGTTGAAGGCATGACGCTCAACGCGCAGTGACAATGTCTCCAGTCCCTGAAGCAGGATCCATGCGTTGAACGGGGAAATGGCTGCACCGGTGTCGCGCAGGATGACGGCACGGATACGTGTCACGAAGGCTGCTGCTCCTGCCACGTCGGCGAATACCGCACCGTGATAGCTTGGGTCGGGCTTGGCGATAGATGGATACTTGTCGGCATTGGCCTTCCAGTCGAACTTTCCGGCGTCAACGATTACACCGCCGAGCGAACTGCCGTGACCGCCGATGAACTTGGTGGCTGAGTGAACCACCACGTCGGCTCCGTGCTCGATGGGACGGATGAGGAACGGTGTTCCGAATGTATTGTCAACGATAACTATGGTGTTATGCTTGTGGGCTATTTCAGATATGCGGTCGATGTCAGTCACGCTGGCGTTGGGATTGCCGAAGGTCTCGATGATTATGGCCTTGGTGTTCTCCTTGAATGCCTTATCCACTGCGTCGAAGTCCGACGGGTCAACGATTGTTGTCTCCACGCCTTGTGTGGTAAGAGTGTGCTCCACGAGGTTGTACGTACCGCCGTAGAGATTGTCGGCCGCGATGATATGGTCGCCGTTGCGTGCCACGTTCTGCAGGGCGTAAGTGATGGCTGCCGCACCTGAAGCCACTGCCAGTCCTGCCACACCGCCTTCGAGGGCAGCCACTCGGTCTTCGAACACTCCCTGTGTGGAGTTGGTCAGACGGCCGTAGATGTTACCTGCATCGCGCAGACCGAATCTGTCAGCCGCGTGCTGTGAGTTACGGAACACGTAGGATGTTGTCTGATAGATAGGCACTGCGCGGGCGTCAGTTGCGGGGTCCGGCTGTTCCTGTCCTACATGCAGTTGCAATGTCTCAAAATGAAGTTTCTTGTTGCTCATAATCTTCTATTTTTAAGTTAATACTTTAATACTTTAATTTTTTAATTCTTTAATTTTTAACGTCCTGCAAGGACTTTAAGAATCACGCTGCAAAGGTACGACTATTTTTTCATTCCCGAAATACCACATATATATCATTTCGCATACCACAATCGTGGTATATCGCCATTTTTCCGCCGTTTCACCTTATTATATATAAATATTGGGATGAAATTTATAAATATTAGACAAAAAACACTGTTGTATTCCGGCGCAGCAGCCCCGTAGGGGCGACATAACTCAGCACAGGGTGACAACCCTGTGTATGGTAAGTTTTCTTCACCCCTCTCCCCCTCCCTCCCGCCGCTGGCGGGAGGGAGGGGGAGAGGGGGATAAGATTGTTGTAATGATAGGGCATAAGCCCTATCCTGTGTTATGTCGCCCTTTCAGGGCTATTTAATAGC
>JBJEAV010000173.1:0-2820 GCA_051869395.1 Prevotella sp. | reverse complement strand
AGAGCCACCGTTGCGGGCAATTCCGTTGCCCGCCCTCACTGCATTCACCACCGCAATGACCATCACCCCAACATCGGCAAACACGGCAAGCCACATATTGGCAAATCCCAATGACCCGAGTACAAGGCACACCGCCTTGACACCAAGAGCCAGCACTATATTCTGCCATACTATCTCCAACGTGCGTCGCGACACACGAATCGCCGTCACAATCTTCATCGGGTCATCATCCATAAGGACCACATCGGCTGCCTCTATCGCTGCATCACATCCCAAAGCCCCCATAGCAATACCCAAGTCAGCACGCCTAAGCACGGGAGCGTCGTTGATGCCATCGCCCACAAAAGCCACCAAGCCTTCGCCATTCGCCCCACATTCAGAGCCATCCCTCTCTGCCATCACGGCCTCCAAAGATTCCACTTTGCCTTCGGGCAGGAGCTCGCTATATATCTTATTGATACCCAATTCCTTGCCTATCTTTTGAGCGACATCTCGTCTGTCTCCTGTCATCATTACAATCTCCTTTATGCCCTCTTTTCTCAAGGCATCTATAGCAGGACGCGACGTCGGTTTCACCCTGTCCTCCCTGTCAATACATCCCTCTGTCAGAGTACCCGTCTTGTCAAAGACAATCTTACGTATCCTCGACAGCATCTCCAAGTATTTGCTGCCTTTCACCAATACGCCGAGCTTCCCTGCCCCTCCTATTCCGGCAAAGAACGTCAGCGGAATACTCACTACCAAGGCACAAGGACATGAAATCACCAAAAACGTAAGTGCGCGATATACCCAAGTCTGCAATGCCACCCAAAAGGCTTCGCCCATCATCACCGATACTATCGTTGGCACAATGGCAAGAGCCAATGCCCCGTAGCAAACCACCGGTGTATATACCTTGGCAAAACGAGATATGAAATTTTCAGACTTTGACTTATATTCACCACTTTCCTCCATCAGTTTCAGGATCCTGCTTGCGGTGGAATCGCCGAACTCCTTGGTGGTTCTGACCCTCAACATGTCGCCCATATTCACGCATCCACTGAGCACCTCATCCCCGACTTTCACCTCCCTCGGCACCGACTCCCCCGTCAATGCGGCAGTGTTAAGTGTAGATTCTCCCACCGTCACAATCCCATCTATGGGTACTTTTTCTCCTTTCCTTATAATAATTTCTGTTCCAACATTCACATTTTCAGGGTTTATCCGTTGTATCTCGCCCGACTTTTCCACATTGGCATAGTCTGGTCTTATATCCATCAGGGCGATGATATCCCTCCTGCTCTTACCCACGGCATACCCCTGAAACAACTCGCCCACCTGGAAGAACAGCATCACGGCAATAGCCTCGTTATAGTCGCCCGACCCGCTGACAAGAGCCAATGCGAATGCGCCCAATGTAGCCACTGTCATAAGGAAGTTTTCGTCGAACACCTCTCCATGGACTATTCCCTCCAACGCCTCGTATAAAATATCATAACTTATTACAATATATACCGCAAGAAAGGCCATAAACCTCCCCCATCCTTCGAGCGGTATAAACTGCAATGCGATGGCAGCGACGAGCGTCAGTGCAATCCTCGCCACTGCCACCTTCAAGTTCTTTTCTCCGTGATTGTGTCCACAGCCACAATTCCCGTGTCCGCAGCCACAAGCATTCTTATTATCACATTTTGTCATAACTTCCCGTTTTTTGGCTGCAAAGTTATGCCAAAGTTTTTGCAACTCAGTCGCAACTTTACCATTTGTCGGCATGCACATTCTCCCATTTGAGGTTGTCCTCGTTCTGGGGCTTGCGCTCGTCGGTATAATGTCCGAATGCCACTACGCAAAGCACGCTGTAGTTGGCGGGAATGTCGAGGATGCCACGGATGACCTCATCGGCGGGAGTGCCGTCGTCAAGTCCGCGACCGCGCATCTGCACCCAGCACGAGCCTAATCCCAACTCCTCTGCCTGATACTGCATGGAGATGGCGGCAATGGAACCGTCCTCCACCCAACAGTCGTTCTGCATGGGGTCGCCGAGTACAACCACCGCGAGCGGTGCGCCCTTCATAAACTGCGAACCGAGGTTCTTGGCATCTGCGAGCTTCTCGATGTCGTTCTTGTCATCCACCACCACGAACTGCCATGCCCTCTGGCTCTTCGACGTGGGCGACATCAGTGCCGCCCTCATTATCAACTGCACTGCCTCAGGTGCAATCTCCTCCTGCGAGAACTTCCTGTGGCTTCTTCTTGTCTTCACTAATTCCTTAAATTCTGTCATAACCTTGATTTTTTCTGCAAAGGTAATCAAAAAATGTCGAACATAACCCGTGAAGCATAAACTTTTAGTTTATTTTATATAAATCAGTGAACTTACTATTGCATATGACTGCTCCATATATGAATAGTAAGTAGCTCTAATGTATTTCCAATATTAACCCGATGTAAATCCGACATGAAGCCGTTCCACTATCGACTTCACATCGAGTTCATATCGAATTCATATATGAGGAACATTTGAGCAATATATTAACCAGTACGGTTTGTCTTTGCATAGTCATAGCCCTGAAAGGGCGACATAGATTAGCACAGGGTGTCAACCCTGTGTATGATATGTTTTTCTCTCCTCCTCCCCCTCCCTCCCGCCGTCGTCGGGAGGGAGGGGGGGAGGGGAAGATGGTCAAAATGATAGGGTTTACACCCTATCCTATGTTATGTCGCCCTTTCAGGGCTATGGCTACGCATACACACCAAACAGTACATCTCGAAAAAAATCTCCACCAGGGTCACAGGTCGAGTAGAGCGAAGGGGCACAAGAAGGGTCAAGAGGGTCACAGG
>JBJEAV010000172.1:1370-2848 GCA_051869395.1 Prevotella sp. | reverse complement strand
CCTCTGTACTCACAGGACGGCAACCGACGAACGAAGCAAGAGCAGAGCCGAGCTTGCTTGAGCTATGCCTTGCAAGGAGGAGGAAGGCGAAGCCAAAGGCAAGGATGCCGTTTGTGTGGCGATTTTCTTCATCGGTAACGTCCGATGGTTTGTACTCGAAGGGCAGCCCGGAAGGATGCGACACTACATTGTTCACCATCGTATGCGGTCTGCACGAAACGGAGTATGGCTATACTTCCATCAATGAAATGGAGAGCGTAAAGGTGGACGGCTCCGAGTACGGAATTGACGAAGTGTTTGAAGTGGAACAGTTGGACGGCTTCACACCAGTAAAACTGAAAAATATTCCGGACGAGGATCTACAGGCATTCCTCAACAGAATGGGATGACTCCACCACCAATCAGCCGCAGGGACATGACTCCTTGCGGCTGACATCTATCCTATAGTATCTCATCTGTCCCTCCTGTAATCACTTCGTCTGCTCGCATGAAAGAGCACCTTCAACACGAACCACATGACTCTCATTATGACATATACTCCTATTATAGCCAACAAATCTTCTATCATATAATATAATAAGGTGAAAACTGACAAACTGTTTTGTTTTATGAGGATAAAAGCAAAAGGACGGGGACTAACAGTTGTAGCCCCGTCTTTGTTGTCATCCTTTTACAATTATCATTTACGGTATGAATGACTATTATTTGCTTTTCCTCCTCCCTCTTTTCTTCGGGACTTCCAGGTCTTTGATAGAAAGCGACTTTATCCTCTTGACTACAGAAGGCTCCGAGACGACATTACTTGCCGTTTCCTCTTCAAGTTGATAACTTGCAACACCTTCCTGTTCATAAGCATCTTCGTCACCGAAAGGATCGTCATAGTAGTCTGGACCCTCGTTGTCATAATAGGTGGCTTCATCCTCAGTCTCATCCACCTCCGCAGGCTGTTTGTTCTCAGGCTTGCTGAGACACTCTATGCGCTGCGCCTCCACTTCCAGTACATACTGCCTTATACCGTTCTTGTCCGTGTAACTGCGGGTCACAACCTTTCCTTCCACAGACACCGTCGCACCCTTACAAAGCAGGTTCTTGGAGATGTAGGAAAGGCGGTTCCACAGGATGACGGTTATCCAGTTGGTCACCTTCTCCTTGTTGCCGCTCGAATCATAGTCACAGTCATGTACTGCCACATTGATGCGAGACACGGTGTTGTTCTTGTCAATGTGATGAAATGTGGGGTCGGCTCCCAGCCTACCCACAAGATTTACCTTGTTTACTGCCATAGCTTTATGCCTTTTATTAATCGTCACTCTCGTCTGCATTGAGGTTTCTCTTTGCAGTCTTCACCTTGCTGCTCTCATCAGCTACAACCTGTGTCGTGTAGCGCACATTGCCGTCCCTGTCCTTATAGGAGCCGGTCACCAGATGCCCATAGATGTAAATCTTGTCCCCGGTGTGATAATACTGCTGTGCTATGA
>JBJEAV010000172.1:0-1270 GCA_051869395.1 Prevotella sp. | reverse complement strand
GACACCTGGCTTCTGTCCGCACTCTTGTGCTTACTCTTCCTCTCTGCTATGTAACGCATACTGTACAGTTCCGGCTCCAGTTCCCTGTATCTGTCCAGTTGTACGGCGAGAGCCTTGAAGCGAACAAAATAGTTGCGCTTGCTGCTGCACGGCATGAAGAGTATGGTGAGCGGGCCTGAAAGCCCCAGTTTGGCGATGCACGTGAGGAAATAGCCTGACGCATCGGCTTTTCCCTCCTTGAAGCGGTTAACCGTCCACGACAGTTCCTGCTGCCGCTCCGTCCCGAAGTTCCTGATTCGCATGGGCAGATAATAGTCATAGAAGATGAAAGGCACGGAATACCCAAGCCCCGTGTCAAAGGGTGATGGTGTCAAAGGCTTCACTTCCTCAAATTTCTCCAAGGATGCGCACAGAAAGAACTTCAGGGCTTTCGCCTCTCCTGCCAACAAGGCATTGCGGTAGCCCCATGAACGTTCTTCTGGTGTCTCGCCGCGCTGCCCGACTATCATGTAGGCAAACCTTGCACGCTTCTTCCAGCGGTTGCCCCACCAAAAAGCAATGCGAACAAGCAGGCACGCCACACAGGTTATTACTACCACGTAATGCACTTCATCCATCTGCCTTATCGTCTATGGGAACAGTCCGAACAATACAGGTGTTTCCTCACGATGACGTATCAGTTGATTACAGAGATGTCATCGCTGTCGGTATCTACCCATGGCTCAATATCCACTGCCGTCACTTCTGCCTGCTTGTTGTTGATGGTGATGTTGAAGATGTATTTCTTGCCCCTCTCAAACCTGATACTGTTTGTGGAAGTTACCGTGGGAAACACGACTCCATTAACGGTAAACACGAATGATAATTTGGATATTGAAGAACCAAACTTGCTGAACACAAACCATTCATCCACAAGTGGTGATTCGTCTGACACGGCTCCCGTGAATTGTATTTCCTGATCGGAATCGGAAGCGGTCATTTTGTCTGTTGCGAGGTCGAATGAGCCATCCACACAGAGGGAGGATCCATATATCCGGCCTTGGGTGATGTTGCAGTCTCCCAAGAAATTACCCTTCTTGATATTTACGACCAGTTTGGCACGCATGTGTCCCATATTCAGGGACACGGCATTATTGCTTTTCGAAATTTTGCTTACCCTGTCGTACAGATAGTCTTGGGCATCATCCACCGATAGTGAGATGACCTTATCGCTCATGTCTTCTCTATATGGATAAATGGCATACAATGTTCCTTCTGTTGAACTCAGCAG
>JBJEAV010000171.1:0-2860 GCA_051869395.1 Prevotella sp. | reverse complement strand
ACGGTGGTGTGAGAGGTCGGTAAACGTGAAAGTAGGAGATAAACGCCTATGATTAACGTTTACCTCCTACTTTCTGTTTGACCAGCATGTGTATCATCTAACGGGTGTAAGTCCCTAACGAGCCCTGGTAGTGGGAATCGTCCAGCCAGAGAGACAAGGGTGTCCATCGCGAGGTGGAATCTGAAAGAAGTCAGCGGCAAACATCTGACCCAACGGACAGAAACTTGATATAAGGCTATATGTGAGGATGAGATGGCAAACAGCATCAAAGTCCGATAACTACCCGGAATCACACATAGTAAATCAAGTGGGTATAAGATGGAAAGATGATACGCTTAACTGGTGAGGTCTCACGGACGTGGTGATTAGTTTCTCTTACGAAAACCACGGAGCAAAACTTGCCGTGAGAAGTCAGCAGACGCCATAGTAGTGGAGCAGTCGATAACGCTCCGTGAAGGGCAGAACCTAATAATTAAGCGATAGTAATTGAAAGTTACCTTATGAAAGAAAGAATGCAGAAAACATCAGCCTTTGCTAATGACTGCCTCAGTTCGGGATAAGAAATAGTCTGTAAAAAAGTTGGTAGTCTCACAAATATTTTGTACCTTTACAGGTGAAAATCAAACAGTTACAAAAATATTTGATATGACTACCGGTTACAAAGTTACAGAATTATTTTGTATAATAGACGAGTTTTGCAAACATTTTAATGCAGAAAATGCAGGAAATTTACTTGAAGACAACAGCGGAGTTAAGCGAAGACGTCGCCAAGCCTCGTTGTCTGACAGCGAAATCATGACTATTTTGTTGTATTTCCATTTCGGTACATTCGGCAATTTTAAACACTACTACCTGTTCTTCATCAAGGGTACGATGAAGTCGTATTTTCCGAAGGCCGTGTCTTATAACCGCTTTGTGGAGTTGGAAAGTCGCGTGTTCTTCCAGCTGATGTTCTTTCTTAATCTGGGAGCTTTCGGAAGATGTACTGGCATAACATTCGTAGATTCCACGATGATACCTGTATGCCATAATCTCAGGAGATACACCAATAAGGTATTCAAGGGGATTGCCACTGACGGAAAGGGGACTATGGGCTGGTGCCATGGCTTCAAGCTCCATCTTGCATGCAATGACAGAGGAGAGATAATAGAGTTTGTCCTTACCGGCGCAAATGTCAGCGACAAGGATCCGAATGTGTTCAAGGTTCTTGCTAAACGGCTGTATGGCAAGTTGTTTGCTGACAAAGGCTATATCTCGCAGAAGCTGTTCGACATTCTCTTTGAGGATGGAATACAGTTGGTGACAGGTTTGCGTGTAAACATGAAAAACAAACTGATGCCGTTCTATGACAGAATGATGCTGCGCAAGAGGTACATTATAGAAACCATCAATGACATGCTAAAGAACACGGCGCAGATTGTACACTCACGCCATAGGTCTGTAAGCAATTTTATCATGAACCTTATTTCTGCCTTGGGAGCATATTGCTTCTTTGACAACAAGCCTAAGGCTTTGCAAGGATACTGCATCGAAGATACAAAGCAACTTTCGCTGTTCTAAAGTCAGAAGTGACTCTTTCTATTCCTAATAGTTAGTCCGTGCAAAGCAGCATGGAAAGAGCATTCGTGCCACTGTCTTCACATATAACTAATCGCCAACTTATCCCGAACTGGGGTAATAGTTACAAAGCCTCGATTTCTTCCTCCGCCAATCCTGTCATCTCTGATATGTCAGTTGCTGAGAATCCTCTGGACTTCATTTTTCGTGCAATGACCTTTTTTTCCTCTGCATGCCCTTCTGCAAGACCTTCCGCATGCCCTTCTGCACGTCCTTCCCTGCGCGCCGAGTCAATGGAGTTCTTGATGTCGCGATAGGCCTTGAGGCTATCCTCGTACTCACGCAGCTCCTCGGGGGTGAATGTGGCTATCTCGGCCTCCTTGAACAGGCGGTCGAACACTTTGTCGCGCAAAGCCTTGGGGCGGCCCTCCAACTTATATAGGTTCTTTAGAACGAAAAGCCACTTGTCGTAAAGCGTCTCCAACTCGTCCTCCTTCTTCTTGAACTTGGCAATCTCCACGTATATGAAGTCGAGCTTCTTGTAGAACACCTTGTTGGTCTTGATGTCGCAGAGCTTCACGGTGTGGGTTATCTCCTTCTTGTCGAAGGCATCCTCCTTCATGTCGAAGTTCAAAAGAGCCACAGTATATACGCGTGAAAGCTTAAAATCCCAGTCGGCACCTTTCTTAGCTTGTTCGCGAATGGGGAATGTGGAATAAAACAGGGAGCGGTCCTTGAAGAAGTCCTGATAGGCATTCTGCATCTCGACGATGAACTTCTCGTCGTTCTCGCCCTCGCAATACACGTCAAAAATTGCCTTGCGTGACGAGGCGTTGTCGCCGAAATGCTCCGTGTTGAGATACTTCACGTCCTTGATAACCTGTTTACCATCGAACAGGCTATTGAGGAAGTTGATCAGCAAGTCCTTATTGGGAGCAGTGCCGAATATGCGCTTGAAACCGAAGTCGGTCAGCAGGCTGATGTATCTTTCTTCTATTGATGCCATATTGTATTCCATTATTTCGCTGCAAAAATACGAAGTTTTTTTGAATCAGAAAGAAAACGACGGAAATTTTTATATATCGGGGATATTATTTGGATAATACTTGCAGTTCAGCGTCACCCGTCACCTTGATGACGGCAATGTTTTTTGGGATGGCGGGAGAATGACCATATTTACAATTAATTATGGCATAGACAGAATACGAGGTTGAACTAAAGTATCTTTATATCAGTCATCTCACCTGTTTTTTTTAACGTATAGTCGTTTATCAATAGGACAGGTGACAGGTCACTGTCCTTC
>JBJEAV010000170.1:7572-13097 GCA_051869395.1 Prevotella sp. | reverse complement strand
ATTAGCACTGGGGGTTTTATAGACCACAAATTAGCACTGGGGGTTTTATAGACCACAAATTAGCACTGGGGGTTTTATAGCCCTGAAAGGGCGGCATAACATAGGATAGGGCGTGAGCCCTATCTTTTTGACCATCTCCCCCTTCCCCTCCCCCTCCCTTCCGCCGATGGCGGAAGGGAGGGGAGGGAAAAACGTCTCATACACAGGGTTGACACCCTGTGCTGACATATGTCGCCCTTACAGGGCTAATGACACCCTGTGCTGACATATGTCGCCCTTACTGGGCTAATGACACCCTGTGCTGACATATGTCGCCCTTACTGGGCTAATGACACCCTGCGCTGACATATGTCGCCCTTACTGGGCTGCTGTGCCCGCATACCCAATCATATACAAAAAAAATTAATGGAATTGTAACACGAAAGTTGCGGCTATGTCGAAAATAATGCGTAATTTTGCACCGTGAATCAAAATACGTAACAGATATGACAAAGTTAACACATCGGATTCTCGTTGTAGATGACGAACAGGACTTGTGCGAGATACTCAAGTTCAACCTCGAGACAGAAGGATATGACGTGGATACCGCAAACTCCGCCGAAGAGGCCATCGTGATGGATATCCCATCCTACGACCTGCTGCTGCTCGACGTGATGATGGGAGAAATGTCGGGATTCGCCATGGCAAAGAAACTCAAGGCCGACGAAAGAACCGCCAACGTGCCCATCATCTTCCTCACAGCCAGGGACACTGAGAACGACACCGTCACGGGATTCAATCTCGGTGCCGACGACTATATCTCAAAACCATTCTCCATCAGGGAGGTATTAGTGAGAATACGCGCCGTGCTCAGACGAACCGCCCCACAGCAGGAGGACAGCGACAGGAACATACTGAAATACCAGGGCCTGGAGCTTGACCTCGACAAGAAAACAGTGAGCATAGAAGGACAGCAGGTGGCATTCACCAAGACGGAATTCGAACTGCTCCACACCCTGCTCGACGAGAAGGGAAGGGTGTTCTCGCGCCAGGAACTCATCAACAGGATCTGGCCATCGGACGTGCTCGTGCTCGACCGAACCGTGGATGTGAACATCACAAGGCTGAGAAAGAAAATCGGGCCGTTCTCCAAGTGCATTGTCACAAGACTCGGTTTCGGCTATCTATTTGAGGAATAAAGATGAAAATGACAGTTGGCAAGCGGATGTATGTCAGCATTCTGACTACGTTCGCACTCTTCGCGGTGCTGTTTATCGTGTTCCAGCAATACCGCGAGAAGGAATACAAGATAGAGACGCTCAACCTGCGCCTCCAGGACTTTAATGTGCGGTTGGGCGAGGAACTGGAGCACGATGGAAAGGATATCGACGGATATGTGAACAGACACGGGATAAAGCATCTCAGGGTGACGGTAGTGAATACCGCGGGCAACGTCATCTACGACAACCTGCGCAAGGACTACAAGAACATAGCCAACCACCGCGAAAGAAAAGAAATCAGGGAGGCCATCGCCAACGGCAGCGGATATGACATCAACCGCGTGAGCAACACCATAAAAGGCGACTTCTTCTATTCTGCCACATACTTTCCCAAGCAGCACATCGTCATACGCAGCGCACTGCCCTACGACAACGACCTCGCCAAGTCGCTGCGTGCCGACCAGCACTTTATATGGTTTGCACTCGTGGTGATGAGCGTGCTCTCGGTGATGCTCTACAGATTCATCAAGCGACTCGACTCCAACATCAGCAAACTGAGGCTCTTCGCACAGCGTGCCGACCGGGGCGAAAGCCTCGACACGGAAGACCTGGTGGAATTTCCCGACGACGAACTCGGAGAGATATCAGAGAGTATCATAAAGATTTACATCCGACTACAAAAGACCAAGGAGGAACAGAACATACTGAAGAGGCAGCTCACGCAGAATATCGCCCACGAGCTGAAGACCCCCGTGGCAAGCATACAGGGCTATCTGGAGACCATCATCGAGAATCCCGAAATCAAGGAGGAAACAAAGGCCCAGTTCCTCGAACGCTGCTACATACAGAGCAAGAGATTAGGCAGTCTGCTGAATGACATATCAATACTCAACCGCCTGGACGACGGCAGCAAACTGATGGAATTCGAGCAAATCAACGTGGCGCAGACAATAAGGCAGATAGTGAGGGAAACCGCATTGGAGATGAAGGAGAAGAATATGAAATTCATTAACAATACACCTGAATACATCCTCATCAACGGTGCACCGGGCATGGTGTATAGCATATTCCGCAACCTCACCGACAATGCCATCGCCTACGCCGGCGAGGGCACAACGATAACCCTCGACGCAAGAAAGGCGGGCGAGGACAGATGGCAGTTCACATTCAGCGACAACGGCGTGGGAGTGGACAGCAAGCACCTTCCGCGACTCTTCGAACGGTTCTACAGGGTGGATAAGGGACGCAGCCGCAAACTCGGCGGCACGGGACTCGGACTCGCCATCGTGAAGAACGCCGTTCTGCTGCACGGAGGCACCATAAAGGCCGAAAACGCAAGGAACGGAGGGCTTAAGTTTGAATTCTCACTCGCCAAATGAAAAAAAACAGTCAAATATTTGGCAGTGTCAAATAAAAAGCGTACCTTTGTGGGCAATAATGCCTGAAGTATGTACAAAAGACTAATATCCATATCGTTGGCGCTGCTGATGACAGTCATCGCCGGCGCAACAGACAGCAACAACGGACTGAAATATACAAAGGACCATCCACTTGTATATGAAGACTTGTTGGACTTGCCCCCGTTCTCATTTGTGAACGACGAGGGCAAGCCCGACGGTTTCAACATAGGCCTCGTGAAAGAGATGATGAAACGCCTGGGAGTGCCATACGTGATAAAGCTGAAGCACACGCCGCTGAATTTCCAGGACGTGAGCAACGGCACAGCAGCCCTGACCATCGGCATGAAGGCACCCTACCACGACAAGTACGGGGCATACAGCACCAACACACTCGTGCTCTTCACACACAGCGTGGCAAGCTCCAAGAACAACCCCTCGGAAATACGCACCTTTGACGACCTCAGGAGACAAAAGGTGTATGTACACCGCAACAGCTTCAGCCACAACCAGATGATCGAGGCAGGAATGGAAGCCAACGCCATACCCGCCGATGACATGAAGGCAATACTGATGCAGGTGGCGGAAAGGGACAGCGGAGTCATACTGTGGAACACATCAACGCTGAAGGACCTTATAGAAAAGAACCACCTCAACAACATCAAGCTCACTCCCGTGAACATGAAATACGGCGAATACCACTTCATGTCGCGCGACTCGCTGCTATTGGCAAAACTCGACAGCATATACAACGAGATGGTATCCAAGGACGAGGTGCTGCCACTGAGACGGCAGTGGTTCTATCCCGAAATACATGACGAGAAACTGAACAACCTGCTGTTGTATCCCGGCATCGCCATAGGCATCTTCATACTCATCCTACTGGCATACAACATCTACTACAAGGTGAGGGAACGCCAGCTCAACGAAATCAACGACAGGCAGAGACGCCGACTCGCACTGCTGCTCAAGGCAGGAAAGGTGGGACTGTGGACATACAACATCAACAAAAAGACATTCACCATACTGAATCCTGACGGCGGCACCAAGGAGGAATTCAACAACAAGACCTTCGCACTGTTCTTCGCAGCTGATGACTTCAGCAAAATAACCTACGCCATCGAGGACATCGAGGCGGGAATATACGAACAGACAAAGATAATGGTGAAAAGCTCGCTGAAAAACGGAAATGAGGGCGACACAAGCGACATGGCATACCATGACCTCAACATATCCGTGCTGCAGAAAGAGGAGGACATGCCAACTCTACTAATCGGCATCATGCACGACGTGACAGCAGAAAAAAAACGATTCATAGACACCAGGGACAACCTGCTGAAATACAAAACCATATTCAACACGTCGATGGCAGACCTCGCTTATTACGACGAGAACGGAATACTCACCGACATCAACCAAAACGCCTGCGAGACCTTCGGCATCAAAGACCGACAGACACTCATCAACTCACACACGCACATCTCAGACATACCCGTGTTCATGGGACTAAAGGGAGACGTGTGCCGCGAGATGTGGACATCATCGATAACCGACATGGACAAGCTCCACATGGAAAAGGACTCCACAAAATACTGGACCAGGACGGGAATGATGTACTACGAGTTCACCATCATACCGATATACGACGCCAACGGCAAGCCGAAATGCTTCGTGTCGTGCGGTAAGGACGTGACCGAAATGGCAAAGAAAATGAACAAGGAGAGAATGAGGCAAAGACGCATCGAAAACACGTCGGCACAGATAAAGAACTACACGAACAACATCAACTACGCACTGCAGGTGAGCGGAACAAGACTCGCCAACTACTACACCGACACACACGAGATGACCATAGCCCACGACATAGAGAAACCCATGCTCAGACTGTCAAGCCTGCGCTGTGTGTCGCTGCTCGACCATGAAAGCCGCGACAGGGTGGCGACACTGTTCAACAACCTCGACAAGAAGAGGATAAAGAGATTTGACCTCAGGGTGGGCACCATCTTCAAGGACAGCCGCAAGGACAACGCATACTATGAGTTCAACGGACTGCCCATCAGGAAAAACGGCAAGATAGACCACTACTTCTGCCTGTGCCGCAACGTGAGCCAACTGGTGGAGACGGAAAGACAGCTCGCCGAGGAAACACGACGCGCACAGGAGGCTGAGGAATTCCAGAACTCATTCCTCAAGAACATGAGCCACGAAATAAGAACGCCGCTAAATACTGTGGTGGGATTCGCCGAACTGTTCGAAAGCGACCATGAACCGGCGGACGAAGCCGTGTTCATCGACCAGATAAAGCAGAACACCGACCAGCTGCTCAAACTGGTGAACCACATACTGCTGCTGTCGAGACTCGACGCAAAGATGGTGGAGACAAAAACCAATGTCGTGGATTTCCCCGACTTCTTCAGGGCAAAATGCCTTATGGGATGGACACAGGGAGTGAAAGACGGTGTGAAGACAAAGATAGAGACCACCGACGAGCACCTGAACGTGGAAATAGACGACAACCACATGGGGCAAATCATCGAAACCTTGTGCCGACTGGCAAGCCAGTTCACCGAAAAGGGAAGTATCGTCACAAGATACATCTACCACTCAGGAATGATAACCATGTCATTCAAGGACACCGGATGCGGAATGGACGAAGAGAGGAAAAAGGAAATCATAGAGCGCAACCTCAACACCACGAGCGGAGACTACGAAGTGGTCATACAGCTCATCATATGCCAACAACTCGCAGCACTCATGGGAGGACAGATGGAATTCGAAAGCATCAACAAAAAGGGCACGACCATCTGGATCACCATCCCGTGCAAGCTCATCGACACCAAGGCAGGCAAGGAACCGGAAGAAAACCAGCAGGACATGCCGGATAACAGTGCCGACATGCTGGCTAACAGTGCCGACATGCTGGCTAACA
>JBJEAV010000170.1:1667-7472 GCA_051869395.1 Prevotella sp. | reverse complement strand
TGCTGGCTAACATCGACTTGCTCTCGGAAGAGGAAATCAAACAGCTTCTCAACAACAGCGACTTATTCAAATAACAATATTATATATATTAGGGCTATATGAAGACAAAACCACATATACAGAACGCGTTGAGGACGATAACTGCCATACTCATGATAATCATCAGTATGCAGGACACCATGGCAGCATTGGACAACAACGCGAAATACAGCACCCAAACACCGCTGACCCTCGTATGCGAAACGGAGTTCTACCCATTTGAATATCGCGACGACAACGGCAACCCCGACGGATTCAACATCAGGGTGGCATCAAAGATACTCTCAAACCTGCACATCCCCTACCGCATCAAAATGACATCAAGAACGGAAGCCAACAAGGCTTTCTACGGTAATTTGGTTGACCTGATTGTCACTGCACCCACAGACCAAATACCGGGCGTGTATTACACCAAGACTAAGTTGGCACGATACAAGGTGATGATTGCATACACCAAGGGGAAGACTCCAATAAAAAGTCTCAAGCATCTGAAACCTAACGACATAGTGATTTTCAAGGAGGGCAACTACTGTGCGGAGATGGTGAGGTCGAGAAACCTGATAAAACCCGAACAGATGATGTACCGCACCGTGAAACAGGGACTGCTCGGCATTGCCACAGGAGACTACCAATATATGGTGGGTGGCGAGGCCACACTGAGAATGGTGATGAAGAAATATGACATCACCAACGTGGAGCTGGCAGAAATTGACATACCCGAGGGTGCAGTGAGATTCTGTAGCCGAGACAGGCTGCTCATCAAACTGCTCGACGAGAAACTGGCGGAGATGGAGCGCAACGGACAACTGCAGAGAACATACCAGCAGGCCATGACCACAGGCAACAAACAGAAATACTCAGCTCCATACATACTCATTGGAGTGTTCGGAGTGTTGGTGATGATCATAATCATAATACTGGTGAACAGGTATGTGACCCGCAAGATAAGAAAAAGCATGCAATCCACCATCGAGAACAACAATATAATGAAAAAGGCTCTCGAAATAATCAACATCAACGTGCTGAACACCGACCTGCAGAAAAGGTTGGTCACTAACCTGTACGGCAACATCATGCCATACAACGGCATAGAGGTGGATAAGACTTTGCAGAATATCCACCCGGAAGACTTGGAGATGATTAAGAACTATTTTGCCAAGCTGATAAAAAAAGAACAGGACAACACCGAATACTCATACAGATACAACACTGGCACTGATGACAAGCCAAACTGGAGAATACTCTATGCCAACGCCATACCGGAATATGACAAGAAAGGCAACGTGATAAGCCAAATCACCACCGTCACTGACATCACCGACGAAACCAAACAGGCAGAGACCGACCGCGAGACATCGGAGATATACAAGCATATATTCGAAATGCCCATTGTGGGACTCGCACTGTATGACAAGAATGGCAGGTTCATCGATGCCAACCAGGTGATGAGGGATATATTCAAGACCAACGGCAACGATGTATTCAAGGACAGCTCAATATACGACTTCCCCGGATTTGCCAACATCGCGGACAGGGCAAGCAACGAGAACCTCTTCTTCTGCACATTCTCCGACGCCACCGACGACGGTATGCCCAACTATGTGGAGATACGTATGAGACCCATCAAGGATGACAACGGCGAGGTCATATACCGAATGATCACAGCACGCGACAAGACGGACGAGAGGGAGATGTACAGACAAAGCCGACTCAACGACGAGAAGGTGAGACTGGTGAGCGAGCAGATGATGCAATACGAGAACGAGCTGAGATACCTGCTCAAGGGTAGCCAGATGAGAGTGTGGAAATCCAACCTCAAGACCGAGACCATCAGGCTCTACCGCGACCTGCACACATTCGACGAGAAATACACATTCGAGGAATTTGTGGGCAACCTCGACGAGGATTGCAGGGAAAGAGGAAGAAAACTCATCGACCCGAGATGTAATCACGGGCAGGCGTATAACGACATACTGCTCGTCAATGACATACACAGGGGCAACAAGATATGGTACTCAGTGAACAGCATCCCCGAATATGACGACAAGGGAAACCTCACGGGATGCTTCGGACTGATTCACAACGTGAACGACCTGCAGGAGGCTCAGATGAAGATGAGGAAGGAAAAGGAAAGAGCCAACGACTCAAGCCGACTCAAGAGTACTTTCCTCGCCAACATGAGCCACGAGATACGCACGCCGCTCAACGCCATAGTGGGATTCTGCGACCTGCTGCACACCATCGAGTCGCCCGAGGAAAAAGAGGAACTGCTGAAAATCATACACAACAACTGCAACAACCTGAGGCAGATTATCGACGACATACTCGTGCTGTCGGAACTGGATTCCAGCGGACTGGTTCTTAAGCATGAGAAGTGCGACTTCGCCGAGGAATTCAATCTTCTGGCAAAGTCTCTCGAACAACGTATGACGGAACCGGGAGTGGAATACATCATAGACAACCCCTACGACAAGTGTATAACCACTATAGACAAGGGGCGAGTGGGACAGGTGATGACAAACTTCCTCACCAACGCCGTGAAATACACCCATCAGGGGCATATCAAATTGGGATACCGCAAGCAGGACAACGGTCTGTATATATACTGCGAGGACACGGGAGCAGGTATTCCCAAGGAGAAATACGACAAGATCTTCGAGCGTTTCATCAAGCTCAACGACTACATACAGGGTGCCGGCATCGGACTCAGTATATGCAAGGCCATAGCCACGAAATGCAACGGAAAAATCGGAGTGGAGTCGGAGGAAGGCAAGGGATCGACATTCTGGATGTGGATTCCGTGTGAAATTGAATAAAAATATAAAAATGGAAGAAAGAAAACTTTGTGAAAACATCATACTGGCAGATGCCGACTATATAGACAAGGTGGCATTTGACCTGACGGTGAACTTTGAAAGAATGATTGGCAGACGCATACCCAAGGCCGACATGGCAAGATGGGCGGACTGTATCGCCCTGGACGGAGGCATACGCCAAGGAGACAACAACATACAGGTGATTCTCATACACAACAAGAAGACCTCAAAGTTTGAGAACTTCGCGCCATCTGACTTGGCTACGGAACTCGACGGCAAGGCATTCAAGGATAATCTCGGAGAATTCCTGTTCTCGGCGATACCCGTGGAGGAGATGGTGGACAAGGAGCACCTCTTCTGCGACTCGCTCATGAACGTATGCTCGCAACCCGAGGTGAAACGAGTGATGGTGATACCCAACGCCGAGGCATACTACGACGGTGTGCGTCGCGCACTAAAGAACGTGGACGACGACAAGCGCATCACGGTGTTCGCCATGCAGCCCATGGCAGGAGGAAATTTCCGACAGGAAATCCTCGGCTACTCGCTTATGAATGCATTGGGCATAAGGAGCGAAGAGTTGGATCGCTGCACGAATTAAAGAATTAAAATATTAAAGAATTAAAATATTAAACATGGGAAGAATACTTATGATTGGAGCCGGTGGCGTTGCCACCGTTGCGGCATTCAAAATTGCACAGAATGCCGATGTGTTTACTGAGTTTATGATTGCAAGCCGCAGAAAGGAAAAGTGCGACCAGATTGTTGACGCCATACACAAGGCGGGACACACTATGGACATCCAAACAGCACAGGTGGATGCAGATGACGTGGAACAGCTCAAGGCACTGTTCAACGACTTCAAACCCGAACTGGTGGTTAATCTCGCACTGCCTTATCAGGACCTTACAATCATGGACGCTTGCCTGGCTTGCGGATGCAACTATCTCGACACTGCCAACTATGAACCAAAGGACGAGGCTCACTTCGAATACTCATGGCAGTGGGCTTATCGCGAGCGTTTCGAGAAGGCTGGTCTCTGCGCCATCCTCGGATGCGGTTTCGACCCCGGTGTTACCAGCATCTTCACTGCCTACGCAGCAAAGCATCACTTCGACGAGATTCAGTATCTCGACATTGTCGATTGCAATGCAGGTAACCATCACAAGGCTTTCGCAACTAACTTCAACCCCGAAATCAACATCCGCGAGATTACACAGAAGGGACTTTACTGGCAGGACGGCAAATGGGTGGAGACTGAACCACTGGAGTTCCACCAGCCCCTCACCTACCCCAACATCGGTCCGCGCGAGAGCTATCTGCTCCACCACGAGGAGATTGAGAGCCTGGTAATCAACTATCCCACCATCAAGCGCGCACGCTTCTGGATGACCTTCGGACAGCAGTATCTCACATACCTCGACTGCATCCAGAACCTCGGTATGTCCCGCATCGACGAGATTACATACGAGGCTCCTCTTGCCGACAATCCATCGGAGAAGGTGAAGGTGAAGATTGTACCCTTGCAGTTCCTGAAGGCTGTGCTGCCCAATCCCCAGGACCTCGGCGAGAACTACGACGGCGAGACAAGTATCGGATGTCGCATCCGCGGACTGAAGGACGGCAAGGAGCACACCTATTATATATATAATAACTGCAAGCATCAGGATGCTTACAAGGAAACAGGTATGCAGGGTGTGAGCTACACCACCGGTGTGCCCGCAATGATTGGTGCGATGATGTTCTTCAAGGGACTGTGGAACACCCCCGGTGTACACAACGTCGAGGAGTTTGATCCCGACCCATTCATGGAGCAGCTCAACAAGCAAGGACTGCCCTGGCACGAGATTCACGACGAAGACATAGAACTTTGAGTTTTTTTTATCCACAGATTTCCACTGATAAATTATAAAAAAGATTATCACAGATTTCTCTGCAAGCGCAGCCAAAATCTGTGATAATCCAAAAAAATACTTATCTGTGATAATCTGTGGATTTATTCTTTTATCGCTTCCATAATCTTGGCTTCGAGTTCCTCAGCCAATTCAGGATTGTCCTTTATCATCTGCTTGGTGGCGTCGCGGCCCTGTGCCAAGCGGGTGTCGTTATATGAGAACCAACTGCCGCTCTTCTGGATTATGCCTAATTCAACTCCCATATCAACAATCTCGCCCACACGGGATATACCCTCGCCGAACGAAATCTCAAACTCTGCCTTGCGGAAGGGAGGAGCCACCTTGTTCTTAACAATCTTCACACGCACCTGGTTGCCCACAACATTATCTCCATCCTTGATGCTCGTCACACGACGGATGTCAAGACGCACACTGGCATAGAACTTGAGGGCATTACCACCTGTGGTGGTCTCGGGATTGCCGAACATCACACCGATCTTCTCGCGCAACTGGTTGATGAAGATACATGTGGTGTTAGTCTTGCTGATAGTGCTTGTGAGCTTTCTCAGAGCCTGGCTCATCAATCGGGCCTGAAGACCCACAACATTATCACCCATATCACCCTCAATCTCCTTCTTCGGAGTAAGTGCAGCCACAGAATCGACAACAACGATATCCACTGCCGAAGAACGTATCAGCTGGTCGGCAATCTCAAGCGCCTGCTCACCATTGTCAGGTTGGGCAATCAGCAAGTTGTCAATATCCACTCCCAAGTTGGCAGCATAGAAACGGTCGAAGGCGTGCTCCGCGTCAATAAACGCAGCTATGCCCCCAGCCTTCTGGGCCTCGGCAATGGCATGAATGGCCAATGTGGTCTTACCGGAAGACTCCGGACCGAAAATCTCGATGATGCGTCCCTTGGGATAACCACCCACACCGAGAGCGGCATTAAGTGCGATACTGCCAGTAGGTATCACCTCAACCTTCTCGATCTGTTCGTCTCCCAATTTCATTATTGCTCCCTTGCCATAATCCTTCTCAATCTTCGACATTGC
>JBJEAV010000170.1:0-1567 GCA_051869395.1 Prevotella sp. | reverse complement strand
CTACAACACCTTCCCGTTCTTGTCGAACTTCACCACAACACCTTCACGTGCATAAATCCAGTCTTCACGCCCGTTGCGGTCCTTAACGGTGCGGGTAGGACTGCCCTTGGCCATCTTGACGCACTCCTTGTTCATACCCTTGATGGCCTTGCCTTGCTGCATGGCAGTGACATGCGAAGCCGGATACTTGGAGAAATCCACAGAACCCTTTTGGAAGAGATAATTGAAATAATCCTCACGGTGTCCGTCGATGTCGCCCGCAACATTGTCGTCATGCTCGAAAGCAACATCCTTATAGAACACCTCTCCGGTCTTGAGGCTCTTCAGTGTGAGTTTCATATACTTAGTGCCATTCATACCCTTGATGGCATTGATGATGAATGATGAAAGGCGCATTATCGTAACCTTCTCACCCTTCTCGTTGGTCATCGTAGTGCGATATCGGGTATAATAATTCTTACCTATATACGAGGCATATTGCTTTGCCGAAATCTCGTTGGCATCTGCCAGTTCAAACGAGCCATAGAAGGTGAACTTGGTGTTGTCCATGATGAACTCATCATCGCGCAAACCACAGTTGGTCTTGCTCATTGCCACATTCTGGTAGAACTCCCTGCCGTTCTTGTCGGCAACGATAATCTTGACGGGGAATTTTCTGCTGCCCACTCCGACAGCCACAACCTTCACTTCCTCGTTCAATGGCACCTTCACCTCCCTGTAGCCTTCGCCCATATCGTCGGTGTCCTCACGGTAAAGGGTGGTCTTGGTGTAAAGAGTCTTGCCCATAAGCAATGTGCGCGCAATATCCACGTCACCAAGATAGGCAAGTGTTGGCACGCCCATCTTGTTATAGCAGTAATCCTCGAACGATCCGTTAGGCACACGATAATAGTAAGCCTTGCCGTCGTCCTGACAGACAAAGTTGATATATGCAATCCCCTCGGCAGTCTCCGTATGGTTCTTGTATATCATAATTTTGTGCTGCAACTTTCCGCTGCCCACTTCCTTGTTATTCGATGCATCCGTGAAGGTGTTGACAATCAGGTCATACTTCTCGGGCATAACCATAAACTTCATTCCTTCCTTCCAGTTGCACAAGCTCTGGAACTTGAAGTTGTCCCTTACAAAGTCGGGAGCTGACTCTTCTTCCTCAGCCTCCTCGGCAGTGTCGCCACTGTCTTCATTCTGCTTCACAACTGTCTTTTTTACATTCTTAGTCTTTACGAAATAAGACTCCTGTGCCATTCCTGACATACCCATCAAACAAGATAGGGCAATAAGTGCTAGTTTTTTTATTTCCATACTCTTATATTTAAAGAGGTTATAATACAATTACTTGTTTCACGTTGCGAAATTAGACAAAAAATTGGAAATAACAAAGAAAATTGCCAAAAAAATGATGTTCTTCTGCCAAATTGTCAGTTATTTGCCATTTGGCACACGCTTTGCAAACCATAAGTGTGACAACGGGGCGGTAAAACGCCTCATATTAACATTGAATAATAACAAAATAAAAATAGAACAATTATGGGAAAGATTATTGGAATCGACTTAGGAACAACTAATT
>JBJEAV010000169.1:0-13159 GCA_051869395.1 Prevotella sp. | reverse complement strand
CGACCTTCTGCACGACCTTCTTCCAATCCACGCCTTACAGCACTGTTATACAGAGTTTTCTCAGTGCTTATAATATCCCAAAACTTTTCATAACCAAGAAGCTGTTCTGGAGTATATGCCGACTCCTCCACTACAGAAAGAGCCTTATTGATATGGGGGTCATCCAAAAGTTCCTGGTCAACATTTAGTGTTGTCTCCTTAACCTCTGTCAGGAAACGAAGCCACAACACTTGCATCTTCTTTTCCTTAATAGTGTTAGGCTTGAACTTAGGCAGCTCAAAGAACACCAAGTGAAGATCGTCTATCACTTTCTTGGTATATTTGTTGTGTACCATACGGTAATAGTGGTAGTATTCAGGAACATCCTTTTCAAATACATCATTTACAAGATTCAATGAATAGACAGGTTCGACGAGATGGTAGTCCTCTCCGGTTTTCAGTTGACTCACGTATGCCTTTGCAGAATTAAACATCACGCGCTGCTTAAACTCAGAAGACCATATCATCTGCATCTCTACTATAAATTGCCTTCCTCGCTGGTCCTTACACCTAACATCCACAATACTGTATTTACGCAGAGGGTTGTTAGGTACAAGTTCTGGAGTGAGGTATTCAACAGACTTAACCTTCTCTTCCTTTTTTGTGAAAGGAAGAAGTGCATTGAGCAAGCTGATTACTAAATCAGGATGCTCTCCGAAAACCTTTTTAAATGTCAAATCCGCTTTTGGATCCAAATATTTTCTTGCCATATTGTTTAAGTATTACCAATAATATGTATTTTACGGCTGCAAAGATACGACTTTTATTCCATCATTCCAAACTACAAATGTTAAAAAGATGATAATATCCACAAATTATAAAAACATTGTTGCGCATTTGGACAAGATTTCGTAACTTTGCATTATCCAAATGGAAATACAATATCATGGTGTAATATTATCTTTAAAACGTTATGGGCATATTCATAAACAAGGGAAACAGCAGCTTCGCGGAATCACGCAACGGGGAATACGTTGACAAGTCGCCGCTGATTGCACACATCAACGAGACTCTCAACTCAGAAAGACGGTTCAGCTGCGTCACACGCTCCAGACGCTTCGGCAAGTCGATGGCGGCTAAGATGCTGTGCGCCTACTACGACAGGACATGCGACTCAGCAGCCCTCTTCGCCGACCTCGACATAGCAAGCATCGACCCGGGCACGGGGATGCCTAAATATCCATCATACACCGTGTATCTCAACAAGTTCCATGTGCTATACATCGACATGACACAGTTTGTCACGAGATACAGGAATATACCGCAGGAATTGGTGGCACGTATGCAGAAGGACATACAGGAGGAACTCTTGGACACATTCGGCATCCCCGACTCCAAGCCCGACGACGACCTTATGCTCACCCTGCAGAGGTCGGCTAAAGCCACCGGCATCAAGTTCTTCGTCATCATCGACGAGTGGGACACCCTCTTCAGGGACTTCCCCGGATATGACTACGCACAGGATGAATACATCAACCTGCTGAGAAGGATGTTCAAGGACGAAAGTGCGTCCGCAGTTTTCTCAGGAGCATACATGACTGGCATCCTGCCCATTAAGAAATACAAGACCCAGTCGGCACTCAACAACTTCATAGAATACTCGATGGTGCAGCCGAGAAAACTTGACAGTTTCTTCGGGTTCACCAAAGGAGAGGTGCATACACTGTGCAATAAGCACGGTATGAATATCGAAGAGATGGAAAGTTGGTACGATGGTTATCAAATTGGACGCGAGCCGTCGGTCTTCAACCCCAGCTCCGTGATACAAGCCATCTATGCCGGCGGATGTGACAGTTACTGGGCATCCACTGGCGCATACGACAATGTTGTCCAATACATCAAGATGAACTTCAATGGACTTAAGGACGATATAATCAGTATGCTTGCAGGGGGCAGATGCAAGGTGAACACAACCAGTTTCCGCAACGACATTTCTATCATCAACAACAAGGATGATGTCTTAACAGTGTTGATCCACCTTGGCTATCTTGCCTTCGACAAGCAGAATCAGGAATGTTACATACCCAACAAGGAAGTGGGTGACGAGATTGTCAATGCCGTCAACACCATTGACTGGACTATAGTGTCGGATGCCCTGAAAGCCTCCGAAAAACTATTGACCGCCACCCTCAACGCCGACGAGGAAGCCGTGGCGGAGGGCATCGACCGTGCGCACGACGAGAACACGAGCATCCTTTCATACAACGACGAGAACTCTCTGTCATGCGTGCTCAGCATTGCCTACTACTACGCCCGCAACGAATACATCATCCACCGCGAGCTTCCCACTGGCAAGGGTTTCGCAGACATAGTGCTCATCCCGCGAAGACACGTGGCCAAGCCCGCAATAGTGATTGAACTGAAATACAACAAGGAGGTCTCCTCAGCCATAGAACAGATAAAGAACAAACAATATCCCGCCGCACTTAAAGACTACACAGGCAAGATATTGCTCGTAGGCATCACCTATGACAAAGCCACAAAGAAGCATAAGTGCAGGATTGAGGACTACGGGCTTACATAAAATAAAGCCCCTACAACGGATGGGTTTCGACAGTTCTCAGAAAGATTGAAAAAGGCGGCAGTGAGATTAATTCACTGCCGCCTTTGTTTTATCGGAGTTCCTTAAACGGAATCCTACTTCATGTATTCATGCTCGTTGCGCTTGGTGACAACCCGCTTGCGTCCGTCTATCACATAGACTCCGCCACGGCTTGCGCTCTTCACCTTCTGGCCCATCATGTTGTAGATACCCTTGGCGGAAGGAGCGTCGGCTGTGATGCCGTTGATGCCTGTGGGAGCTGCAATATAGATGGCGTAAGGAGCGGAAACCGATCCGAGAACATCGGCAGTGAAATCCACTGTCTGCTCTACCGGGAATTCCTCACCCGTCTCCTTGTCAACAGCCACGAAGTTCACTGTAGCCTTCTTGTCGCCATATACCGACAGGAAGTACTTGCCGCTGATATACTTCGCCACACCGCGGCACTCATCTCCAACGAAGGCACCAAGATAATAGCTGTCTCCTTCGACAACAGCCTCGCCGTTGAACAGTTCAGCCGTCACGCACATCATGTTAGGATACTTGTGAACATCCACGCTCCACGGTGCAACGTCAGTGGCAAGAGGCTTTGCATAGAGAGCCTTCGCCTTGGAGACGATTGCATCATTATAGAGGAACGAGTTGCCGGAGACAGACTTATAGAGGAAGCCCTGTCCCGGGGACATGGTCTGCAATTCACCAACCCATTCACCGTTAGAGAACTCTGCATGCCCTCCGCCAAGGTAGGTTATGCGGTCACCTTCCTCTGCATCAAGATGAGCAAGAGCCTCGCCTACAGTCATTACCTGGTCGAGAGGATAGCCAAGCCAGTTCCAGCCCTTATGGAGAGTGATGATGTTCTCGTTGACATTAGGATTAAACGGCTCGCCGCTCAGTGTGATGTCAGTTGCCTGCTTGGTGTGAATCTTCACTGCATCCATGGCAGACACATCACCGAGATTACCTACGAAACCAAGTTTCTCATCTTTGAACAACTCGGCAGTCTGACTCAATACGCGCTCAACATAATCCTGCTTGAAGTCTTCAGGTGACATAGCCTCAGCCTGGTTGTGAGATACCCAGTTCCAGTTCTGAGCCAAGTCAATCTTGCTGTTAACCTTCTTGATAGAGTAAGCAAACTCAGAGGTCTCGCTCTCATTGCCAGAGATACCTACAGCCATAGCCTTGATGGTGATGTCGCCGGTGATGGCGATTGGTGCACCGTTATACTTGATACGTATGGCAGCTTCACATGGGCATGAGCCGTCAGTGGTATAATAAATGGTGGCACCATCAGTGGCACAAGAGAGAGTCACGGTCTGGCCGCTATAAACGGTAGAGCCGTTCACACGCGAAGCCTTGACATTCTCAACCGGTGCAAGCATTGCCGGATCGACAACGTTGACAACAGTCTGGGCAGTGGCATCAGCATCCTCAACCGAGAACAACAAAGCCGTTGAACCCAAGAGCTGACCATTGACATTAATCTTAGCCTGACCGTTTTGGTCGAGAGTGACAGACATGGTTCCATCCTCATTGGAAGTGCTTCCCGTAGCCTCTACAGTGGCAATCATCTCAGATGCAGTCTTCACCTTAAGAGTCTTGCCCTTGGAAGCATCACCTGGAAGAGCACCAATCAGGACTTCAGTAGAGCCTTCATATCCCACATTGACAGTCTCGTCAACAGAGATCGAAGTAATCTTCTTTACTACGTCAAGTTTCTGGCTGTATGCCTGAACCATCTTCACACCAGCATAGCTCTCCACTTCCGCACCCACGATAATATGAGCCTCACCTTCGGCAGTGCTCAAATCCACGGATGGCTTGACACGTATCTTGGAGGCATACTTGACATCACTGCCCTCGGTGGCTGCCTCCTCATTGAGCATCTCGATGGTAGCCTCGGTGTCAAGGGTCTCTGTAGAGCCGTTGATGAGCTTGAGATAGATGTTATCCTTGTTGAGAGTCTCTGGTTTCATATACTTAGAGAACTCAATCTCCACACCATCCTCGTAAGCCTTAGCCGACTTAACCTCAGGCATAGCCACCTGAGTCATGGCAATGTTGACTTCAAGCTGTGGAGGAGGCACTGGCAACCATTCGGAGTAAGCCGTCTGATAGCCTTCCTTCTCAAACTTCACCTGCCAGAGTCCAGAAGGCACATCCCAAGCATACATACCCTTTTCATCCGTGAACAGAGGATTCTTCTGGTCATATTCCTCAGCATTCCAAAGTTCAACCTTCTCATACAAGTCGCCGTATTCGTCGTATGCGGTCTCCTTGTAATATACAGATGCCATAACACCCTCAATACGGTTGCTTTCAACACCCTCATACACGAATCCCGACGGGTCGATGATAGGTTGTACAGGACGGAACGGAGGCTGCGGTTTCTCCCAGATAAAGATGTCCGGGTCATGATTGCTACAATCGAGCGCGAGAATATCTCCCTTGAGCTTGTCCATCTGGCGCTCAATGATACAATCAAGAGAGAATCTTCCAATCTTGACGAGAGCCTTCTGGATAAGTCCCCAAACCGTAGCGGTGAGCGAAGTACCGGCCGTAGCCACAGAACCGATGATACCCGACACTATTTCGGCATCGCTGGTGAACGAACCGAGGATATCCACGATGGCGAGTGAAGTGACACTGGTGAGCAATCCACCGCATCCAACCTTGCAGGCTATCGCTTTCTCCTCGTCATTGTAGCACGGGTCAGGTATTTGGGCATACATGGAATTGATCTTGTTAACCTTGTCTATAAGGTCAGCGGCAGTGGCTATATATCCAACCACGGGAATGGCCTTGAAGAGACGCTTGAAGATACCCTTGGAAGCCTTCAGCGCATCCTTGGCAAGGAAGAGGTTCTTGCGCAGGAACCAACGCTCAATCTTCCACTTCGTCACCTGGTCGCTCATACCGAGCTTCTCCGCGTTGCGGATATATACGTCAGCCTTGGCAAGACGGAACTCTATGCCATCGATAGCCATACGGATGTTCTTCTCAGCCTGAGCGGCTGTAGAGAGCAGACCGTTAGTGGCTTCGTTGATATAGCCAATAACTTCATTAATCTTCGAAACGGCATCCTTGCACATTTCTCCAAAGGATTTTCCAGTTGACTCGGCACGCTTGGCGGCAGCCGAATCAGCCGGACGCGTAATCGTCAGCGAGATATTACGCGCAAAATCCACATAAGCCACGGTATTATCGTTGACGAGTACATACACCTTAGTGTCGTCGTTGTACTCGTATTCCTGATAACCGTCGGCAACGAGTTGCTCTGCTGTCAATCCCGATGCAGTGGTCTGATGATAGGTATAACCGTTGGGCAGGGTGTAGCTGCACTCGCCGTTGGAGAATGCCAGCAGTGATTCAAGCGAAGCAATCAGCGGAGTCAGTTCCGCATGGTATTTCTGGAACTCGGCATATTCCTCGTCGAGTTTCTTCTTGAAGTCTGCCTCCGCCAACAGGTCAATGCTTGCCTGTATATCGTCAGTGTCGAGAGTATAGTTCTCAAGCCCGTTGTCGGTGAGAATCTGGTTAAACTCCTCGTCGGTGTATTCTTTACCGGCATCTTCGGAGATAGCCTCCAAGGCTTTCACTGATGCCTCATGTCCGTCGATGATTGCACCGATGTCATTCCTCATATAGGTCAGCTCAGCCTTGTCGAGGATGAACTTCTTGTCCATCTTCACCGTGGCAGCCACGTTCACGGGCAGTGCTCCTGAAGCGAAGAAACCTGTGGCAACCCACTTCTGCAACCTGTTGTTATATGTGGCGTGCAGCGGTCTTACCTCGTCGTTGCTTGTTGTCACAAAGATAATCACTTCCTTCACCTTGTTGGGGTCGTTGTCCGTAAGGTCGGCAACGAAGGTGAAGTCGGTGTTCTGATAGAACGAGTAAGAGTTGCTGCTGGTCTTGCCGGTCTCGAAGTCAAACACCACGCTGATGTTCTGATGGCTCCATCCGTTGAGATAGCTCATTGTGATGGTCTTCACCTCAGTCATGTTCACGTCATACAGACAAGACACTGTCTCGGTCTGAAGTTCAAGTCCGTCCTTGGTGAGCACCTTGGCATACACCTCATGCTCCGAGAGGTTGAAGGCATTGTCGAGTGTACACTCCACGCTCCAGTATCCATTGGCGATGGACTTGGTCTTGCCAATCATCTTTGTTCCGTCGAAGATTTCCACATCCGAGAGAGGAGTGGCAGTACCGCTGATGATGAATGTCGGGTCCTTCACCGATTCAGGCACACTGATTGACATGTTCTTCACGTGATAAGGCGCGCTACCGATTGGCTGTGTGATGCTTGTGCCGTCGAGGCTGAACTGCACGTAAGCTGTCGGTGAGAAATCACCGCCCACCTTAGGCACAACGCAGAAGCGAACACGGTCGGTGTCGAATGCACTCACATCAACTGTCAGCTTGTTGCCTTCCAGTTCGTATGGCGCCTGAACCTTGCCCACGAGCAGTGAGTTGTCAACGAATGTTGTTCCCTCAGGCAGGTTGAAGATGAGTTTCTTGCCAGTCACCTTGTCGGCAAACGCATCCTTGAAATACAGTTTGGCAGTGAACGTAAGCACATTGCCTGCCACGATGCTGTTCTTGTTTGTGGCAAACGAGGTGTTCTCTGCTGTATAGTAGAGCTTGCTCTCGTCGAAGAACGGAACAGCGCCGAGCTTCAGTCTTGTAATCAATCCAGACATTATCGTCACCTCACGCTGTATATAGTCGTAAAGCGGACGCAGTCCTGCCGCTGCGAATCCCGACAGTTCGGAGATATTGTTGAAGAACCCGCTCTTACCCATCATAATATAGGTATAAGTACCGTCGGGAATATCAGTCATGGTCATGTTGACAAGCTGGTAGTCGCTCTTTCTCACGAGATTGCCGTTGCTGTCATAGAGCAGTCCCACCACCCCACTGTTCTCGGTGGTCATGAAACTGGAGTGCAGCTGTCCGAGTTCAACAAGCGGGAACGTAACGCTCACGTTGTTGTCCTCATCCACCGTAC
This sequence comes from Prevotella sp., assembly GCA_051869395.1. Taxonomy (GTDB): domain Bacteria; phylum Bacteroidota; class Bacteroidia; order Bacteroidales; family Bacteroidaceae; genus Prevotella. The sequence goes on along the minus strand of JBJEAV010000169.1, from coordinate 5,561 downwards.
CCTCAACAGTCACGTCGTTAAAACTGCCGGTCTTGCTCTTGGCGGTAATCTGCAGAACGTCTCCTGCTGGCACCTCTTCGAGCAGCACGATGTTCGGGTATTGCACACTGAACTTAGTGACATTCCTTCCCTGCGTCTTGTCGAGTATGGTGTAGCTGATGTTGTTGTAGTCGGCATAATGCTTCTGCACCTCAGGTTCCACGCCCTCGTGTGCACTCTTGGTGAATGTGAAGGCAGTGTTGATGGTCACACCGGTCACCGACTTCATTGCCACGTTGAGAGTGGCGGCACCGGATGCCTCAAGCAATTCATCCTTCAGTTCCTGGTTAGAGCTTACATATTCCGACACTGCACAAGTCATGGACGCCGGAGCCTTATACACGGTCATCTCATAGTTTCCACTATTGTCGGTTGTGGCAGTGGTTGACTTTGAGTACGTGCCGTTCACAGTCTGCGTTACAGTCACAAGCACGCCGTTGAGCGACTCGTTGGTTTTGCTGTCGGTGATTTTGCCTCTCAGTTTCAGCGTGGGCAGGGCTTTGAGCATAACAACAAGCTCGTTGTCCGATGCCTTGACCTCATATACCGAGTCATTAGGCAGATAATACTGCATAGCCAACTGCTGCGGCAGTGTCACACTCGCCTTAACGGCGTGTCCCTCCACCTGTCCTGCCAGGGAGGCACCCTCGCTGAGATAGTTGCCGTTGGTGTCAAACCATCTCACCTTACAGTCCTTGGTGGCATCCTTTCCTCCTGCGTTCACCCTCAACTTTACAGTCTGGATGGACTTAGGGTCTTGGAATGTCAGGAACAGGTCGCTCTCATTCACATAGATGTCGTTGATTTCGGCGAGTATTATGCCGGCGTTGTTCTTCAGATAGGCATTGAACATTGAACGTCTGACAAGGTTGTTGAAGATATAGTTGAGACGGTCGGTAACCACATACTTGTATTTCTGTCCGCTGTTTATGTTGATCAGCTCAATAGTCATGTTCTTGTAGCGTCCGTCACTGCAATTGGCAGGCAGTGAGAGCTGCACACTGTGGATATTGCTCTGAATCTTCTCAATCTTCAAGTTCTTCCATCCGTCAGCCTCCTTGTAGAGGTCAACAGATGACTCGGGCACATACACAATCATTGTCTCCGGGGTTCCGGCAAAGACATTGCTGCCCAATGTTGGCGGGACTTCCGCATGGCAAACAAGACTCTGCAGAGCCGAACAGTTGTTGAAGGCGTAGGACTGTATTGCCGTTATTGAGGCAGGAAGTATTATCTCCGCCAACTTGTCCCTGCCACTGAAGCAATAGTTGGGCACGCTGCTTACACCGGTGGTGCGGCTGAGGTCGAGATAGGTGCAGTTGGTGAATTGATTTGCCAACTGCATGTCGTTGCTCGTTACCACACCTGCCACGATTATCTGCTCCACCTGGTCCTTGTTGCCCGAACCTCCTATCACGTCGTATATGGCACCCGTGACATCGCCAGGAGTGAAGTCGTCCACGATAACCTCCCTGAGATAATCATCCCATGAGTTCTTTCCCGGGTTCGACGGGCTTTCGGGCACATATTCAAATACACCATAGAGCGTCACGTCATTGGCGGGCATAGTAATATTATACCTTGTTGATGTACCTATCGTCTCCCCAGCCTCGTTCTGCCATCTCAGGAACTTGAATCCCGGATTAGTATAGGCATAAAGCGACTTTGTATCCCCTTCTGCCAATGCGACAGAACCGTTGGGACTGAATGTTCCTCCAGCTTCGGGAATAGACTTAAGCACAAGGTTATACAACTTCACTGGCTTGATAACCTCAGGGTTTGAAGGACTTGCAGGATTATATGTATATACGGCGGTAACTGTAACATTCTTTGCCGGCATGGTATAGTACATTCTATAGTTTGTTGACAAAGTGTTACCTTCCTCGTCTATCCATTTTTGGAACGTACATCCGTCATGGCTATATGCATAGAGGCTGACTGATGCGCCCTCCACATACTTTCCCCCGACAGTGTTGAAACTGCCGATACCGTCGGGACTGCTTGCCACCGTGAGGGTATAGTAGGTCTTGGTGTCCTCATCGGGCACCGTCGGGTTGGGCGGGTTAGTGGGGTCGTAGCCGTCGGTCTGCGCAAAGGCTGACAGACAACCCAACCACATTATCATTAAATATAGTAACTTATTCATAACGCGTGAATATTTAGTTCTACTTTCTCAGGCTCTTGCGGTTCTTGCCCACAACGATTCCCTTATAGCTGTCGCTCACTGCCTTGCCGTCGAGGGTAACGCCCTTGTCGATGTTCTCATTGTCAGCACCGATAGCGTCGATGCCTGTGGGATCCATAGGACCGAAGTGGAGATTGAATCTGTTGAGCAGCTCACCTGCATCTGCCGTGAATGTATAGCTCTCGTCGTTGAGTTTCACAAACTTACCGGTAAGCATGTCTTCGAGATAAACTTCGCCGTCCATCACTTCTGCAAGCGAGATGGTATAGCTTCCTGCCTTGCCTACGGTGACACCGAGAGCCACCTCGCCACCGCCCAAAGGACGCTCGTTGATGGCATAGCGCACGTCGCCGTTGAGCGTGAAGAGCTGTACTCCTGCATCTTCGCCACCCATGAACTTGCCGGCATCGCGAGAAAGCTCATAGTCGAATGTGGCAGCCTCGTTGATGACCACGCGTGTGCGGTCAACGGTCTCGTCGCCCTTAACCAAAATGTTATAAACAGTGCGCGGAGCCATCACCATGTAGGCACGGCTTGGAGCTTCAGCCACTTCCAATGTTCTGGCGTGACGATAGGTCTGACGACCTCCATTAAGGAAGGTAATAGACTCCTGGTCAACAGGACGCTGCACGAAGAATGCCTGACCGGGAGCAAGGATATACTTGTCATCAACCGGACTGTATGCCATATACTTACCGGCCCTTCTGTTCCATACTGTGATAGGAGCGGTGAAATCAAGGAAACGTGTGTCATAGTAAGAAGGATAGGGATTACCAATAAGATTCCATGAGCGGTCGTGCTCAAACTCACCAAGGTTTTCCTCAAGGGTAACATTGCGGTCAGTGGAAAGGAATATAGCCTGACGGTTGAGACTCTCCACTACTGGCTTCACGTTAAATGCCACGATGTCACTTGCGTCCTCATAGTAATTATTTGTGTAGCAATGCATAATATATCCCTTGCCGGCTTTCAGCACACCGTCAGAAGGCACATTCACCCATGTCTCATCCATAGCCTGCGCGGCACGCTTCTCCCCGGAATACTCACGGATAACCCACTGGGTAGTGGCGTCAAGGGGAACTATATCGCTCATGTTAACGTCAAACGGGAAACTGATAAATTGCCATTCGCTCTTGCGCAGCAACATTTCAAGATCCACATTCTCAGCTCTCATCTCACCCTTCACGATAAGGCTCGTAGGATTATACGGTGTATTACACCAATACTCATTTCCATTGTTATACTGATACCAATAATCATAGTCACTGCACCACTTGGCGTATGGAGAATAAATAATCTTGAAATCATTTATCGGCAACTTGCTGCGGCTGCCAATGGTAAGGTTGCCATGGAAATAGTCTGAGTAACCCCATTTATCATTATAACTCTCTCCCGTCCTCACGAGATTGATATTGGGACGGTAGTCTTCAGGAATATCCTGAGTCAAGGCAAAATCAAAGTCCTTGTTTATGACAATGTTCTGCGGCATGTCGTATGAAGGTTCAACAGTCTTGAACTGCGACCAGCCACTTGCATCCAAATATTCCGTAGTACTCCAATACGGCACGTGGAGAGTTACATCGTTAAGATTGACATTAGACATCGGACATTTGCCGCCTGTAGTGGGAGGTATTATTGCTAACACCCTCAGGTTCTTCAAACCGTCGCAACTTGAAAATGCACTTGAGCAATAAGTCACTGAACTTGGAATCGCAACCTCCGTTAATAAGTCGCAGTTACCAAAAGCCGCCCCTTCGATGCGTTCAAGTCCCTCGTTCAACACAAGGTTCTCTAACTTATCGCAACCAGAAAAAGCCTCACTGTAAATAGTGCGTACACTTTCAGGCATTACAACAGATTTTAATGAATCGCAGTTGTAAAAAGCTTCTGAGCCAATAATCTGAAGATTCTCAGAGAAATTTATCTTCGCAAGCTTAGTATTATAACCGAACGAAACAGAACCTAACGTAGTAATGCTGGATGGCAATGTCAACTCCCTAATGTCACAATAGCTAAAAGCATAATAAGGAATGGATTTGAGACACTCCGATAGAGTCACTTCTCGAAGATTATTACAGCCATAAAAACATTCGTTGCCAAGACTCGTAACGGAATTGGGCAGCACTACTGAAGTTAATGCATCGCAATTTTCAAAAGATTCATATCCTATCGTTTCCAATGTCTCAGGGAATGTTATCTCTGTTATTCCACTGCTATAGAAAGCATAACTATTTATTGTCTTCAGATTTTGGGGTAGAATGACCTTGGTTATAGCCCATTTACCATTAAATTGGGAACTTGGGATTACATCATTAACCAGTCCGCTAAGGTCAACCTCAATGAGGTTGGACATATCCTTCATCTTGCTCCAGTCGTCAGCATTAAGTTCGCCTCTTACTGTCAGCTTGTTCACCTCCTGCAGATAGCCGGCATTTTCAATGACGAGTTTGCCCAATGTGCCCGGGTCAGCAACATCTATCTCCAATGCCAACGGGTCTTCTGCCACAAGCAGATAATTACACCAAATGTCGGCAGTGCGGTATTTATGGAAAGTCGGTTTACTTACAGATTCTGCATCCGGGTCATTGGGAACATACAACGTCAAATTGTATGGACCGGAAAGACTTCCAAGGCATGTGGGAGGTGTTTTCGATAAGAGATGTACCACCTTAAGATTATCACAATTAGAAAATATATTTTGCCCTACTTCCGTGACATTCTCGGGAATGGTCAGTGATGTGATATTGCGGCAGTTGTAAAATGCATTATCGCAGATTCTTTGCAAAGTATTTGGAAGTGTCACAGTCCTTACACTGTCATCATAATTGTACCACCAATAATTTTTCCTACTAAGGGATACCACTGTATAATCAACACCATCAACAGATATTGAAGCTGGAACCTTTAGTTCCGTCAACGTATTTATGTTAACGATACCCGCACACTCGGCAATCCCGTTGGTTTTGTCAAGATAGTAATAGAGACCATCAATGGTTAAAGGATTACTGGTGTCAAAGTTCCATTCCGTCATATCAACGGTAGTAGCAACCGGTGATTCACTCACTAATGACGACTGTTGCGCAACAGTTCCCCGAGTTGTCAAGGAACTTCCTACAGCCGTAGCACTCAGCCCCGCAAACGCCAAGGCTGCAACTGCCAATGTACAATACTTTTTCTTCATAATTATAATTTTATAAGTTTATAATAAATTTTCCTAAAACAATAGTTATTTCTAAAGATTTTCGGTACAAATTTACTAATATTCTTCCATATATCAACTAATAATCCCTAAAAACTTCCAAAATTTAATTATTTTTAGCAGTAGGACACTGGATAG
>JBJEAV010000168.1:0-2873 GCA_051869395.1 Prevotella sp. | reverse complement strand
TTAATTGAGGTTTGAATTTTATGCTGCCAACTCGTGACAGCGGGTGCAAAGGTACAAATAAATTAGGAATTAGGGCTTAGGAATTAGGAATTTTTTCTCTCAACGGGCATTATTTAACCTTTTTTGTCTATTTCGCAAAGAAAATCATTCAAAAATTTGCATAGTTGCTGGAAAAATATTAATTTTGCACGCAATTTTAATGCTATCAATATAATTTAAAGATGAATATATCCTACAAATGGCTTAAGGAATACGTTGATTTCGACCTTACACCACAGCAGGTGTGCGACGCGCTGACGTCAACAGGTCTGGAAGTTGACGCTTTGGAGGAGGTGCAGACTATCAAGGGTGGTCTCAAAGGACTGTATGTCGGACAGGTGCTCACCTGCGACGTGCATCCCAACAGTGACCACCTGCATGTGACCACTGTTGACCTCGGACGTGAAACTCCCTCACAGATTGTCTGCGGCGCGCCCAACGTGGCTGCGGGACAGAAGGTGATTGTTGCCGACCTGGGCTGCGTGCTCTACGACGGTGACAAGGAATTTGTTATCAAGAAGTCGAAACTGCGTGGCGTGGAGAGCTGCGGCATGATTTGCGCAGAGGACGAGATAGGCATAGGCACAGACCATGCCGGTATCATCGTGCTGCCCGAAGACGCAAAGGTGGGTACTCCTGCCGCTGAATACTATAACCTGGAGAGCGACTGGCTTATAGAGGTTGACATAACTGCCAACCGTGCCGACGCATTGTCGCACTGGGGTGTGGCGCGCGACCTCTACGCATGGCTCGTAGCCAACGGCAAGCAGACAAGCCTGCATCGCCCCGACACGAGCAAGTTCACCGTGGATAACCACGACATGCCCATCGAGGTGACTATCGAGAACACCGAGGCTTGCAAGCGCTATGCCTGCCTGAGCGTGACGGGATGTGAGGTGAAGGAGAGTCCCGAATGGCTTCAGAACAAGCTGAAGGTCATCGGTCTGCGTCCTATTAATAATATTGTGGATATAACCAACTATATCATGATGGCTTATGGTCAGCCCATGCACTGCTTCGACGCTGACAAGGTGACGGGCCACAAGATTGTGGTGCGCACCCAGCCAGAGGGTACCAAGTTCATCACCCTCGACGGCGAGGAGCACACCTTGGGACTACACGACCTGAGCATCTGCAACGCCGAGGAGCCCATGTGTATCGCCGGTATCTTCGGAGGCAAGGGTAGCGGCACTTACGATACTACCACTAACGTGGTGCTCGAAAGCGCATACTTCCATCCCACTTGGATAAGAAAGAGTGCGCGCCATCATCAGTTGAGCACCGATTCCAGTTTCCGTTTTGAGCGCGGAGTGGATCCCAACGGCACCATCTATGCACTGCAGCAGGCTGCTATCCTCTGCCGTGAACTGGCAGGCGGCAAGGTGTCGATGGAGATAAAGGATGTTTATCCCAACCCGATGGCGGACGCCAAGGTAAGACTTGATTATTCATACGTGAACACGCTGATAGGCAAGGAGATACCTGCCGACAAGATTAAGACAATATGCAACAGCTTGGAGATGCAGGTCATGGCTGAGGATGCCGATGGACTCGACATCGACGTGCCCGCATACCGTGTGGACGTGCAGAGGGCATGCGACGTGGTGGAGGACATCCTGCGCATATATGGATATAATAATGTGGAAATACCAACACAGCTCAAGGGCAGCCTCGTAATCAAGGGTGACGAGGACCGCAAACACAAGTTGCACAACCTCGTGGCAGAGCAGCTCGTGGGCGAGGGATTCAACGAGATTCTCAACAACTCGCTCACCAAGGGAGCATACTATGATAGCCACAACGCATGGCCACAGGAAAACTGTGTCAGGATCATGAACCCGCTCAGCAGCGACCTCAGCGTGATGCGCCAGACACTGCTCTTCGGCGGTCTTGAGAGCATTGAGCACAACGCCAAGAGACGCAACCAGAACCTGCGTTTCTTCGAGTTCGGAAACGTATATCACTTCGACCCCGAGAAGAAGAACAACGACAACCCGATGCTTGCCTACCGTGAGCAGTACCACCTCGGTCTGTGGGTAACGGGCAAGAGAGTGGAGGGCAGTTGGGCACATCCCAACGAGGACTCGTCATATTATGAACTCGTGGCTTACGTGGAGAACCTCCTCCGCCGCATCGGTATGCCCGCAGGTGCCGTGGTGCGCAAGAAGAGCGACAACGACGTGTTTGCAGCCGGTATCACACTTGAGAACCGCGGAGGAAAGAAACTTGGCGAGATGGGTATCCTCTCGAAGAAGACGCTCAAGGCTGCCGACATCGATAATCCCGTTTATTACGCCGAGCTCAACTGGACGGCACTGATGAAGGCCACCAAGAAGAACGAGGTGCTTTATACAGAAATCAGCAAGTACCCGGCAGTGAGCCGCGACCTCGCACTGTTGGTTGACAAGAGCGTGGAGTTCGGGCAGATTGAGCAGATTGCCGCACAGACCGAGAAGAAACTGCTGAAGAAGGTGGAACTCTTCGACGTGTATGAGGGCAAGAACCTGCCCGAGGGCAAGAAGAGCTATGCCGTGAACTTCATACTCCAGGACGAGCAGAAGACCATGGGCGACAAGCAGATTGAGGCTATCATGAACAAGCTGATAGCTAATCTCAAGAGCAAATTAAATTGTGAATTGAGATAAAGCCCCGTTGGGGCGATATAGTTTAGCACAGGGTGTAACCCTGTGGATGTTCCACGCTCCCCCTCCTCCCATGCGCCAACGGCGCATGGGAGGAGGGGGAGGGAGGTGAGGATGTCAATGATAGGGCTTAAGCCCTATCCTAAGTTATGTCGCCCTTTCAGGGCTACCATCCGGGAGAAATCCTCAGGG
>JBJEAV010000167.1:7921-13193 GCA_051869395.1 Prevotella sp. | reverse complement strand
ACACATCATATACACCTGTTGGTGAATGCCGAGTTGGCGGCAAGGGAAAAGGCACCTGAGGGATGCGCACTTGTGGTGGTGGATTCGCTCACGAGCAGTAATACTATGCTAAGTGTGGCGGAGAATGCCGACGCCGATTACGTATTGCTGCTCACCAAGGCAACACCGCTGACTATAGGAATGACGGCATTGGAGAGAATACTCCGTGTGGCTGACGATGCCGATGCAGCAATGGTATATAGCGACCATTACTCCATCGAGAACGGCGAGATGAAGCAACATCCCGCCATCGACTATCAGAAAGGCAGCATACGAGATGATTTCGACTTCGGTTCGCTGGTGCTCATCAACAGCCGACTTCTGAGGGAATATGCCGATGCACAAGCGGAAGGCGACGAACTCAAACATGCCGGATTCTATGACCTTAGACTGTTCCTGAGCAGAAAGGGCGAGATACTGCATCTCAACGAGTATCTTTACACCGAGGAGGAGCGAGACCTCAGGGCGAGCGGAGTGAAGCAGTTTGACTATGTCAATCCTGCCAACCGTGAGGTGCAGATTGAGATGGAGCAGGTGGCTACGAGACATCTCGATGCCATCGGTGCATTGGTGGATACAAGCTATTACCAGTGTCCCGACTTCAACGAGCAGGACTTCAACGTGGAGGCCTCGGTGATTATTCCTGTGAGAAACCGCGAGAAGACTATCATAGATGCCGTGAGGAGTGCCTTGCAACAGGAGACCTCGTTTGAATACAACGTCATCGTGGTGGATAACCACTCAACTGACGGAACGACGGAATTAATTAGGAATGAGGAGTTAGGCAAACTCATTCATATTATTCCGGAGAGGAATGACTTGGGGATTGGCGGCTGCTGGAACCTGGCGATAAACGACAGTAGATGTGGACGATTTGCAGTGCAGCTCGACAGTGACGACCTTTATTCTTCTCCGCATACACTGCAAACCATCGTAGATGCCTTCCGTCAGCAGAAGGCGGCAATGGTGATCGGCTCTTACAGGATGTGCGACTTCGAACTCAACACCCTGCCGCCGGGACTTATCGCACATAAGGAGTGGACAGATGAGAACGGACCTAACAATGCCCTGAGAATCAACGGACTGGGCGCACCGAGGGCATTCTTCACCCCATTGCTCCGCCAGATACAATTCCCCAATACAAGCTATGGCGAGGACTATGCCCTTGGACTGATATTCTCGCGCCGCTATCGCATAGGACGCATCTACGACGAGCTGTATCTATGTCGCAGATGGGGAGGAAACAGCGATGCGGCTCTGAGCATCGACAAGATAAACGCCAACAACCTGTATAAGGACCGACTGCGCACTCTCGAGATCTCAGCACGCCAGCAGATGCACAAGGGCAAGGCGGATATCATGATAGACAGTCCGCTGATGAGATTCTTCAACCGACAGGTGGAGACGTGGGATGACGCCCGCCACAGATACCAGCAGTTGCAGGGAGTGAAGACCCGCGAACTCGTTTGCGATGCCATTACCATCAATGTGCAGTGGAATCCCGCGAGGATAGCATCCACGGGTGCCAGTATCGACAAGGAGGCGATAGCCAAGCGACCCTGTTTCCTGTGCGAGGCTAACCGCCCCAAGGAACAGACAAAGAAGATAATAGACGAGCATTTTGAACTGCTCGTCAATCCCTTCCCCATACTCCCCACGCATTTCACCATCCCCTCGCTGAGGCATGAGCCGCAGCGCATACTTGGCAACTATGGCGAGATATTCAACCTGCTCGACGAATATCCCGAGATGATGGTGTTCTACAATGGTCCTAAGTGTGGGGCGTCGGCTCCCGACCACGCTCATTTCCAGGCAGGAACGAGCGGTGTGCTGCCCCTGCAGCGCAGTTGGCAGCGACTGAGCCGTAACCTCACCCCAATACTCGAAGGCGAGGACGGCGAGGGAATATGGAACATCAACGACTATCCCGTGGCAGCACTGCTCATCAAGAGCAACACGAGGAAGAGCGGACAGCGACTGTTTAATATCGTGTATAACTCATTGCCGCAGAACGATGGCGAGACCGAACCGATGATGAACGTGGTGAGTTGGCGTGCGGCGGAGCAATACCTCACGGTGGTGTTCCCGCGTGAAAAGCATCGTCCCGACTGCTATAGGGCGGAGGGTGAGGCGCAGTATCTCGTCAGTCCAGGAGCATTGGACATGGCAGGACTGATAATCACTCCCAGACAGGAGGATTTCGAGCGACTCACATCCGACAAGGCTGAGGCTATCCTGCGCGAAGTGGCACTCAGTGACGACAAGATGGAGAAGGTGGTGGAGCGCATAATGAAACACAAGGCTGCGCCACGCCGACATATCGACTATAAGGAAGAGCCGATGGTGAAGGTGGGAATATTGAGCGGACAGAAGATAACGTTCACGCTCAATGCTCCATACACTGCCAAGGGAGAAACGCTTGAGGGCGAACAGACAGTTGAATTTTCGGAGGGAGGCATACTTTGGCGCGACAACCAATACCGCGAACTGACGTTCCGCCCGCAGACAGAGGATGCCTCGTTCTCGCTGCACGACGTGACCATAGGTGTAAACTTCCATTGGGAGCGCAAGCAGACTCAGGTGTTCAACGGACAGTTGCAGTTGGTTGTGGAGTCGGACAAGATCACTGCCATCAACATTATCCCCGTGGAGAAATATCTTGCCAGTGTGATATCAAGTGAGATGAGTGCCACATCGAGTGTCGAACTGCTTAAGGCTCACGCCGTTATCTCCCGTTCGTGGCTTCTTGCCCAGATGGAGAAGAGGGCGAAGCTGAAGGACGGCGCCAACAGTTTCTTCTCGTTTGTCAAGAAGGATGACGAGATTATCCGTTGGTACGACCGTGAGGACCACACGATATTCGACGTCTGTGCCGACGACCATTGCCAGCGTTATCAGGGCATCACCAATGCCGGTAATTCGGCAGTGGAGGAGGCCGTGAAGGCCACTCGTGGTCAGGTGCTGACGCATGAGAATGAGATATGCGACGCCCGCTTCAGCAAGTGCTGCGGAGGTATCACCGAGGAGTTCCAGTATTGTTGGGAGAACACTCCGAAACCGTACCTCTTGTCGGTTGATGATAATGAGGAATTAGGAAACGAAGTTCGGCGACCGGAGGGAAAGCCAATTAGGAATGAGGAATTAGAAATTAGGAATGAGGAATTCTTTGACCGTTGGATTCGCACTTCGCCTGAGGCGTTTTGCAATACGACGGACAAGGCAGTGCTCTCGCAGGTGCTGAATGACTACGACCAGGAGACGCCTGACTTCTATCGTTGGCGGGTGGAATACACCCAGGAGGAACTGTCGAGGTTGATAGCCGAGAAGACAAAGGACGACTTCGGCTATATCATCGACCTCGTTCCCGTGGAGCGTGGAAAGAGCGGCAGGATATGCCGACTCAAAATCATTGGTACGAAGAAGACGCTCACCATAGGCAAGGAGCTGGAGATTCGTCGCACGCTAAGCGACACCCATCTCTACAGCAGTGCCTTTGTGGTTGACAAGCACTATGCTGAAGGTCTTGCCCCCGAAGACAGGACGACCGCCGTTCCCGCAAGGTTCACCATCATCGGTGCCGGATGGGGACATGGAGTAGGTCTCTGTCAGATAGGTGCCGCCGTGATGGGTGAGAAGGGATATTCCTACGACCGGATTCTCCTGCATTACTATCGTGGAGCGGAAATAAAGAAGTTTTATATGTAACAAAAAAACATGAAAAAGAAAAACCCTTGGGCGTGGATACCCACGCTCTATTTCGCCGAAGGACTGCCAAATATCATAGTTACGGGGCTTTCCGTGGTGATGTATATGCAGATGGGACTGACGGACACTGAAGTGGGACTGTTCACTGGATGGCTCGCACTGCCATGGGTGATAAAACCACTGTGGAGCCCGTTTATCGACCTTCTGAAAACCAAGCGTTGGTGGGTGCTTGCCATGCAGGCATTTATCGGTGCCGCTCTTGCCGGCATAGCCTTTGCCATACCAACCGACTTCTGGTTTCAGGCTACTATGTGCCTGTTTTTCCTGATAGCCTTCTGTAGTGCCACCCACGACATATCGGCTGACGGATTCTATATGATAGAACTCGACGACCACAACCAGGCCAAGTATGTAGGACTGCGCAACACGTTCTATCGTCTTGCCATCATCTTCGTCAATGGTATGTTAGTGTCGCTTGCAGGAATACTCCAGGTGATGTTCCGCGGTCAGATACGCTTCACATGGGCGTTGATATTCTACGGACTTGCCGGATTGTTCATCGGTCTTTGGCTGTATCATAGCCGCTTTATGCCCTGTCCGGCAGAGGACGTGCAGACAAGGCGGACGGTGAGGGAAGTGACGGCGGAACTGAAGAACATGTTCGTCACCTTCTTCCGCAAGTTTGACCGCCGCGGAACGCTGATAGTCATGCTCTTCCTCTTGCTCTACCGCTTCCCCGAGGCGTTGCTCAACACGATGACCAAGACCTTCATGCTGCGCCACAACTATGCGGGCGGTTTGGGACTCTCGCCGCAGGAATACGGACTGGCAAACGGAACGGTTGGACTGATAGGACTGTTGCTTGGCGGTATCATCGGAGGCATACTCGTCAGTCGCGACGGTATGAAGCGATGGCTGTGGCCGATGGTGTGCGCCATCACATTGCCCGACGTGGTGTATATCTATCTCAGCTATTCGCTCAACTCCAACCTGATAGTCGTGTCGTCGTGTCTCTTCGTCGAGCAGTTTGGCTATGGCCTTGGTTTTACGGTACTTACGCTGTATATGCTCTACTACAGTCAGGGCAAGTACAAGACCTCCCACTATTCCATCTGCACCGGTATATCCTACCTCGGACTGATGCTTCCCGGAATGCTTTCGGGCTATATCAAGGACATGGTGGGCTACCGTATGTTCTTCATAATCGTTATGGTTTGTTGCGTCATCACGTTTGCCGTGACCGCCTTCCTGAAGATAGACCCTGAGTTCGGCAAAAAAGAGAAATCCTCCAAAGGATAGGAAAATCCCTATACCGAAATAGGAATTTTATCTGCTGATGTCAGCGGAATAATGCTTACCTTTGCACCGTCAAACAGTTATTAACGCATTAAAAATTTAAGATTATGAAGAGAATATTTACACAGATTACAATGGTGATGATGACACTCGCAATGGGAATGACACTGACGAGTTGCGACGAGGATGTTGACCAGGCATACGACCTCAACGGAACGTGGGAAGGATGGAT
>JBJEAV010000167.1:0-7821 GCA_051869395.1 Prevotella sp. | reverse complement strand
CCAGTTGATAAAGACCAGCGACAACCGCTATTGGGCCAATACCCGCTCTGCCAATCCTGTCCCAACTGACAGTATAAAAGGACCGAGACAATAGTTTTTATTTAAAACACAGAGGCACGGAGTCACAGAGTTTTTTCTCTGTATCTTCAAAAAACTTAATAATATTACTCCGTGCCTCTGTGTCTCTGTGTTTAAAAATTATATCCCACATTGATACAAATACTTAAAAATGCTGAATATTTTTGCGATATTCAGCATTTTTTTATACCTTTGCACCTTATAATGCATTATTAGGCTATGGAAGTGAACAAAAAGATATTGTTGGGAATGAATGTCGATGAACTCAAGGAGGTCGTCACTGCCCTTGGAATGCCTGCCTTCACGGCAAAGCAGATAGCCAAGTGGATGTATGACGCCAACGTGAAAGACATCGACGAGATGACCAATATCTCGAAGGCAAACCGACTGAAACTCAGTGAGGAATGTCAGATAGGAGCAATGCCGCCATTGGACTGCCAAAGGTCGAAGGACGGCACTGTGAAATATCTCTTTCCCACTGCCGCAGGCAAGTTTGTCGAGACTGTATATATACCCGACGGCGACAGGGCTACGCTCTGCGTGTCGTCGCAGGTGGGATGCAAGATGAACTGCCTCTTCTGCCAGACGGGAAAGCAGGGATTCGAGGGCAACCTCACCGCTGCCGACATACTCAACCAGATTTATTCACTGCCCGAGATACGGAATCTCACCAACATCGTGTTTATGGGACAGGGCGAGCCGATGGACAACCTCGACAATGTGCTGAGGGCTACACAGGTGCTCACCGCCGACTGGGGCTACCAGTGGAGTCCCAAGCGTATCACCGTGAGCAGTGTGGGCATAAAGAACAAACTCAAGCGATTCCTCGACGAGAGCGAATGTCATATTGCCATCAGTATGCACTCGCCGCTGCCCGAACAGAGACAGACACTGATGCCCGCCGAAAGGCAGATGTCGATAGTTGATGTGGTGGCATTGCTCAAGCAGTATGACTTCACCCACCAGCGACGCTGCTCTTTCGAATACATCGTCTTCGGTGGAGTGAACGACTCGATGGTGCATGCAAGGGAAATCGTGAGACTTGTGGAGGGACTGGAGTGCAGGGTCAACCTGATACGCTTCCACACCATACCCGACGTGCCGCTGCATGGCGCCGATGACAAGAAGATGGAAAGCCTGCGTGACTATCTCACCAAGCATGGCGTGTTCACTACGATAAGGGCAAGCAGGGGACAGGACATCTTTGCCGCCTGCGGACTGCTTTCCACTGCCAAGAAGAACAATGAGGCTTAGGTGTTTTTCTCATTGCCTCTTGCAGGCTTTGTCGGTGATTTCGATTGCCGTCATGATGGCGGGATGTGGCGATGGCGTAAAAATTAAGCCACGAAGCAGTGGTGAGGCTTGCAGTGTGGTGGTGACCGGCTCTGACAGCAGGGCTTGTGCTATGGTGGCAAGGATGCTTGAAGTGGAAGAGCCAGGACTGCCACAGCCTGAGAACGCCTTCGACGTGATGATTGCCGGCGATGACGGTCAGTTGAGGAAGTCGAGATACGCAAGGGCTATGGTCGTGGTGACTGTAGATGGCAATAATGCGACATCCACCCGTATAAGATACGAGAAGGATGTGTTTGCCGAGCCCCAGATGATAATATATCTCAAAACCGACAGTGCCGATTCGTTGGCAAGTGACCACAAGAGAGTGGGCAGGTCGCTGTTGTCACTCTTGAGACGATTCGAGACCAATGTGTCGCTTAGGCGGTTGCGCAAGTCGCACTCTCCCGCAAGGGAGAAGGAAGTGGAAAAGGCGGTGGGATGCCGTATGCTTGTGCCATCAGACATCACCAAGAGCAAGACGGGGCGCAACTTCATCTGGCTCTCCGACGACGGAAGCACCGCGATGAGGAATATCTGCGTCTATTCCGTTGACGGCACAGACCTCTCACGCGAAAGGCTCTTGTCAGCGAGAGACAGCGTGATGAGGGTGAACATCAAGGGCGAGACCGACGATATGTATATGACTACATACAGGCGACGGGCATCCTCCGGCGCTGACGACACACCAACGTTCAGAACCCTGAGAGAGGGTGGGCGAGAGATAGTGGAGATGCGAGGCTTGTGGCAGATGGAAGGCGACGCGATGGGCGGACCCTTTGTCAGCCATGCCCTCATCGACAGCGCGAGAGGCAGGACATTGGTGGCTGAGACCTTCGTCTATGCCCCCGGCGAGAAGAAAAGAAACATAATCAAAAGAATGGAGGCTGTGCTATATACGCTCAGTCCCATGCGATAAACAACAATATAAATAACATGGAAGAAAACAGAAAAATACGAGTTGCCATCACGCATGGCGACACCAATGGAATTGGATATGAGGTAATCCTCAAGACATTTGCAGATCCCGAGATGTTCGAGCTTTGCACACCGATAATATACGGTTCGCCTAAGGTGGCTGCCTATCACAAGAAACTGTTGGGACTGAACACCCAGTTCAGTATCATCGACAATGCAGCCGAGGCAAAGGACGGCAGGCTGAACATGCTCGCCACATTCGACGAGGAAGTGAAGGTGGAGTTCGGCGAGTCGTCGGCAACGGCTGGTGAGGCTGCCCTGAAGGCACTCGACAGGGCAATGACCGATTTCCGTTCGGAGTATTACGATGTTCTCGTGACTGCCCCCATCAACAAGAAGAACATACAGAGCGACTTGTTCCACTTCCACGGTCATACCGAGTATATCGAGGACTGTGTGGGCGAGGGCAACAAGGCGTTGATGATACTCACCAACGGCAGTCTGCGCGTGGCTCTCGTCACCACCCATCTGGCTATCAAGGATGTGGCAAAGGCAATCACCAAGGAGGCTATAATCGAGAAGGCAACCATCCTGCACAAGAGCCTGAAGCGCGACTTCCGCATCTCCAATCCGCGCATAGCGGTGCTTGCGCTCAATCCCCACGCCGGTGATGCCGGAGTGATTGGCGACGAGGAGCAGACCACCATCATACCTGCCATCGAGGAACTTGCCGAGCAGGGCATACAGGCTTTCGGTCCATATCCCGCCGACGGTTTCTTCGGCAGCGGACAGTATGACAAGTTCGACGCCGTGCTCGCCATGTATCACGACCAGGGACTTGCGCCGTTCAAGACACTTGCCGTGGAGGACGGTGTCAACTATACCGCCGGTCTGCCCATCGTGCGCACATCCCCAGACCACGGCACGGCATACGACATCGCCGGTAAGTGTGTGGCTGACGAGAACTCCTTCCGCCAGGCAGTGTATATGGCTATCGACATCTTCCGCAACCGCAACAATTACGATGAGGCATACGAGAATCCGCTGCCCAAGCTCTATCACGAGAAGAAGGATGACAGCGAGAAGGTGCGCTTCAACATACCGAAACCCAAAGACCAGTTCAAGTAATCGATGAAGAAGAAATACCAGAACATATTCTTTGTCTTCGGACTTGCCGTACTGGCCCTGATGGTCTCCCAACTGGATTTTGCCGAGGTGTGGAGCGGTATATGCAGGGCAGGGTATTGGTTTGCCGCCGTGGTGGTGCTGTGGTTCTTCCTGTATATGTTCAACACGGCATCGTGGTATGTCATCATCAACAATGCGGGCAAGGACACTGCCAACGGCGACAAGAAAGTGAACTTCTGGTGGCTATATAAGATAACCGTCTCAGGCTTCGCCCTCAATTATGCCACTCCCGGTGGACTGATGGGGGGCGAGCCTTATCGTATAATGTCGCTGTCGCCGAAGATAGGCACCGAGCGTGCCTCGTCGTCGGTTCTTCTTTTCGCGATGACTCATATATTCAGTCATTTCTGGTTTTGGTTCCTTTCCGTATTGCTCTATGTAGCCATCAAGCCCGTCAGCGTGCCTATGGGCATAATGCTATCGATAGTCACGGTGTTCGCACTCACGGCGATATGGTTTTTCGTCAAGGGATATAAGAAAGGCATTGCCGTTAACTGTCTCAACCTGCTCAGCCATTTCCCCGTCGTCAAGCGATGGGCGCAGGGATTCTTCGAGAGGCACAGTGAGCAGTTGGCAAGCATCGACCGCCAGATGGCTGCCCTGCACAACCAGAATCCGAAGGCTTTCGTGTCGGCTGTGATGCTCGAACTCGTGTGCCGCATCGTGTCGGCATTGGAGATATACTTCATCCTCCTTGTCATCATGCCGTCGGCAAACTATCTCGACAGTATTCTGATACTTGCCTTCACCTCCCTTTTCGCCAACATGCTCTTCTTCATCCCCCTCCAATTAGGTGGTCGTGAAGGCGGGTTTCTGATGTCGGCGAAGGGACTGGCACTCACATCCAGTGCAGGCATCTTTGTTGCGCTTTTAGTGCGGGTTAGAGAGCTAATTTGGACTGCAATAGGCCTATTACTCATCAAATTCGACAAAAAAAGCTAAAATATCAGCAGAAAATGCTGATTATTCAAAAAAAGTGTGTAACTTTGCCCTCTAAATGAAAGTTTCAGAGCTTCAAGACATAAAACAGAGGTACAAAATCGTGGGAAACTGCGATGCTTTGAACCACGCGCTCGACGTCGCTCTACAGGTGGCGCCGACGGATTTGAGTGTCCTGATTGTCGGTGAGAGCGGAGTGGGCAAGGAGATTGTCCCGAGGGTCATACATGACAGTTCACCCCGCCGCCGCGGCAAGTATTTTGCCATCAACTGCGGCTCCATTCCCGAGGGCACCATCGACAGTGAACTGTTCGGACATGTCAAAGGCTCGTTCACCGGGGCCATCAGTGACAGTCCGGGATATTTCGGTGCGGCTGACAAGGGTACTCTCTTTCTCGACGAGGTGGGCGAACTGCCCATGGCTACTCAGGCGCGCCTGCTGAGAGTGCTGGAGACCGGAGAATACATACCCGTGGGAGCCACCGACGTGCGCAAGACCGACGTGAGGGTTGTGGCTGCCACGAATGTCAACATCCAGCGTGCCATCAGTGAGGGACGGTTTCGTGAGGACCTCTACTATCGTCTCAACTCGATACCCATACACATCCCGCCATTGAGGGAGAGGGGAGAGGACATCCACCTCCTGTTCCGCTTCTTCGCCATGCAGATGGCTGAGAAATACAAGATGGAAAAGGTGGTGCTGACCGACGGGGCGAAGGCGATGCTGATGAAATACAAGTGGCCGGGAAACATACGCCAGCTGAAGAATGTCACCGAGCAGATTTCCATTCTCAGTCCGCAGAGGGAGATCACCACCGAGGTGCTTGCCGACTTTATCCCGCAGGATATGGAGACAACCCAGCTCGTGTCGATGAGCCGCCATGGGGATGACCACAGCTTCGAGAGTGAACGCGAGATACTCTACAAGATACTCTATGAACTGAGGGGCAACGTCAACGAACTGAGACAGGAAATAGCGGTGCTGAAAAAGAAACTCGAGAATGCCCGCACTGCCCCGGAACCGGTTTCCACGATGCCCGCAGTCACTGCCCGCACTACAAACTACTTGCCGCGTGAGGCGGAGGATGCCGTGGCTGAGGAATATGTGGAGCCTAACAATTCACTCAACCTCGAAGCCGTCGAGAAACAGATGCTCATCAAGGCGCTGGAACGCAACAACGGCAACCGCAAGAAGGCGGCTGAGGAGCTTGGTTATTCCGACCGCACGCTCTACAGACGACTGAAACAATACGGTCTGGAGGACTATTGACATTAAGATAATGTAGATGAAGATAAGTAGAAAAGATATATTGAAGACTGTGATTGCGCTATGTTTGGCGGTTGTGCCGATGGCGTGCTCGGTGTCGGTGAAGTTCAACGGCGCCAGCATCGACTATTCGCAGACCAAGACCATAGAGATAGCCGACTTCCCGATACGTTCAAGCTACGTGTGGGGACCGATGGGTCCGATATTCAACAACCAGTTGAAGGATGTCTTCGCCAGCCACACAAAGCTGGTACAGGTGAAGCGCAACGGCGACCTGAAGATAGAGGGCGAAATCACACGCTATGACCAGCGCAACAAGTCGGTGTCGAGCGAAGGATATTCATCACAGACGGAACTCTCGATGACCGTCAACGTGAGGTTTACCAACAACGCCAACCACTCGCAGGACTTCGAACAGCAGTTCACGGCGCAGACCACGTATGAGAATACACAGTCGCTCACCTCGGTGCAGGAAGAACTTGTGACACAGATGGTGAAGGAGATCACCGACCAGATATTCAACGCCACTGTGGCTAACTGGTAATACGTATATATATAATAAGGTATAGAGAGAATGGAATTGACACGACTTATCAACCACCCCGACGAGATGGACCGCGACACTCTCTACGAGTTGCGCTCCCTTCTTGCTCTGTATCCTTATTTTCAGACGGCACGACTGCTGCTGCTTCAGAACCTCTACCTGCTGCACGACCCTACATTCGACGAGGAACTGCGGCGTGCCGCGATATACATCACCGACCGCAAGGTGCTGTTCAATCTCATCGAGGCTGCCCACTACAAGTTGCAGCCTCAGAAGAAAAAGGATGCGCCTGCTGCCTCCGACGATGACAAGCCCAAGGAGAACCGCACGATATCACTGATAGACAACTTCCTTGAGAATATTCCCGTGGAAGAGGAAAAGAAGGAAGAGAGGCAGAAGAAACGGAAGCCAACTCCCGCGGATGCTGCAGTGGATTATGTG
The DNA here is from genome assembly GCA_051869395.1 of Prevotella sp. Lineage (GTDB taxonomy): Bacteria > Bacteroidota > Bacteroidia > Bacteroidales > Bacteroidaceae > Prevotella. The sequence continues at coordinate 1,114 of JBJEAV010000167.1, read as the reverse complement.
GCTTACCTGCTCGAAAGCGAGGAGGAAGACGACATGCCCGAGGACAGTACGCCGCAGCTCAAGGGACAGAGTCTCATCGACAGCTTCATCGAGAACGACCGCGGTAAGATTGTGCTCAACGAGACACCCGAGTTTGTGCCTCAGATCAGCGACAGCTCAGCCGATAGCGGCAAGGAGGGCGAGGAGGGATTCTTCACCGAGACGCTCGCCCGCATATACATCAAGCAGGGCAGATACAACAAGGCATTGGACATACTGCAGAAACTCAGTGCAAACTGTCCGCAGAAAAACACGTACTTTGCCGACCAGATAAGATTTTTGGAGAAACTGATTATAAATAACAATAAAAAATAAAAAAGAAAGATGTACACATTATTGGTAATTTTAATTTGCCTGGTGGCAGTGCTCATGATTTGCATCGTGCTCATCCAGGAGTCAAAGGGAGGCGGTCTCTCATCGAGCTTCGCATCCTACAATCAGATTGGTGGCGTTCGCAAGACAACCGACTTCATCGAGAAGACCACATGGTCGCTTGCAGCCGCTATGGTAATCATCAGCGTGGCCTGTGCATACGTGGCACCTCAGGCAGTTCACGATTCTTCAGTGATGGAGAACATCGAGAACCCGACCACCAACCCCAACAACCTTCCGGGATTCGGTGCAAGCCAGACCAAGGATGCTGCTCCCGCTGCTGACAAGAAAGCAGCTCCCGCAGCAGGCGAAAAGGCAGCTCCTGCAGCTCCAAAGGCTCCTGCACAGCCCGTAAATTAAAAAAGATGTTAAAAGGTATGCATATTATTTGGTAGTTTCAAATAAAATGCGTACCTTTGCACTCGCTTAAAGAAAGTAACCCCTTCGGGAGTGATTTCAAGGGCTAAGATGGTGCCCGTAGTTCAGTTGGTTAGAGCGTCAGATTGTGGTTCTGAATGTCGTGGGTTCGAGTCCCACCGGGCACCCAACAACAAAGTGAATCCCTGTAAACTTTATGTTTGCAGGGATTCACTTTGTTATTCATAAATCGTTGCTACTATCCTGCGCGCTCCTCCATAGTCGCGGAACTCGCAAAGGTATATCCCCTGCCATGTGCCGAGATTAAGATGACCGTCGGTGATGG
>JBJEAV010000166.1:0-13214 GCA_051869395.1 Prevotella sp. | reverse complement strand
TACGTATTGCTCGACGAGCAGAAGATAAACATGTCGGGGGTGTTCCACATCCGTCTTTGCAAGGACTGCCCTGTCTATGAGGGACATTTCCCGCATTTTCATGTGGCACCGGGAGTGTTCAACATGCAGTTGGTGAAGGACTGTTGCGAGCGTCTCGTCAACTATCCATTGAGTGTAACTGCGATTTCGCGTTGCCGGATGTTGCGTCCCGTTGTCCCCGGGGTGGCGGATGAACTCTATGTCGTGATAAACCTTACGATGAAGAAGGACGGATATGATTGTGATGCCTTGATAGAGGACGGCACCCACAAATATATGGAATATAAGGGAGAAATGCTTGTGGAATAAGATGAAGAGGTATGACGTAATCATCATAGGCAGTGGCTTTGGCGGACTGGAGTGTGCATATATCCTCGCCCGCAGGGGAATGAGTGTGCTCGTGCTCGAACAGGCGGCTCGTCCCGGGGGATGTATGCAGAGCTATCAGCGTGGAGGCCTGGACTTCGACACAGGTTTCCACTATGTCGGAGGACTTGCCGAGGGACAGTCGATGTATGATATTTTCAAATATATGGGACTGATGGAACTGCCTTGGCAGCGACTTGATGCCGACGGGTTCGACCGTGTGCATCTCTGTGGCAAGAACTACCGTTTTCCCGAGGGTTTCGACGAGTACGAACGCTATATGTCCTACTGTTTCCCACGTCAGAAGAAGGCACTGCACGATTATGTCGAACTGCTTCGCGCAACATCACGCTATGAGCGTGAGATGCTGCGCACAAGACAATACAACGGCGAGTGGTTTGCCGACATGGCAGGCAGGAGCGCATGGGAATACCTCAGCAACTCTATCGACAATCCCCTGCTCGTGAATATCCTCAGCGGTGCATCACTTAAGACGGAGCTGCGGCGTGACACCCTTCCATTATTCTCGTTTCTACATGCCAACAGCAGCTATATCGAGAGCAGTTGGCGACTGCGCGGGGGCAGTGGGCAGATAGTGGATGCACTGTGCCGTGGCATACGCAGTCTGGGAGGCGAGATAATATGCAGGGCTAAGGCGACAAGACTTATTGAGCTGGGTGGAAAAATCAGCCAAGTGGTATGTAGTGACGGTAATACCCACGAGGCAAAAATCTTCATAAGCGCAATCCACCCGGCTCATACCGTCGCCCTCTTGTCTGACTCGCTCTCAGGCGGCAAGTCTCCCTCGCAGACGCTCACCCGCTATCGCCGACGCATATCGGCATTGGGCAACACGGGAGGAATGTTCACCGTGTCGCTGAGGATGAAACCTGAGACGTTGAGGTATTTCAACTGGAATCAATATGTATATGCCGTCAAGGACGTATGGTCGTCACCGATGTACGACCCCGACGTGAGACGCATGTTGATAAGTTGCCGTGTGCCAGAGGACGGCAGCGGATATGCCCGTCAGGTTGACTTGCTCACTCCCTCGTGCTGGAGCGACTGGCAGGCATGGCAGGACAAGGCATCAAGGCATGGCGATGAGGAATACCAGAACATGAAGGACGTGATGGCAATGGCGTGTATCAAGATGTTCTGGCACAGTCTGAAAAACGACCTCGGACAACCTGGACTTGCCTGTCATCTGAACGACAGCATAGAATCGTGGCATACAAGCACTCCGCTCACGTGGCACGACTACACCCTCTCCCCGCAAGGCAGTGCCTACGGCATCAGGAAGGACTGGCACAGTCCGCTGAACACCTTCCTCTCGCCCCGCACTCCCATCCCCAATCTTCTGATGACAGGCCAGAACCTCGCGCTCCACGGAGTGCATGGGGTGACAATGACGGCGGTGAGGACGTGTGGGGAGGTTTTTCTTGGGAGTTAAGGAGTTAAAGGAGTTAAGGAGTTAAAGGAGTTAAGCCAAATGTATTTGAGTTGGATGGATGGGGAGGAACGCCCACCTTGTATAGGGTAGGGTTGATGCCATTGGGGACGCGGATGCCTCTGGGAGCGCAGGCGTCTCGCCTGCGGCCTGCGTAGAGAGTAATTAAAAAAGCGCGGTTGAAGATATATGCTTTGTCGACAGGCCGCGGGCGGGACGCCCACGCTCCCAGAGGCTCCGCATCCCCAACCGTTTAGGTCGAATGTTTTAGCATTGGTTTTCTATGCTTGAAACTATTGGCTTAACTCCTTAACTCCCCAACTCCTTAACTCCCCAAAGATTGAATACATAAAAGAAAAGATATGAAAAAATACGCATTTGTATCAGGCGGCAGTCGCGGAATAGGACGTGCCGTATGTGTTAAGTTAGCGCAGATGGGATATAACGTCATCATCAACTGCGTCAGCAACAGAAATGAGGCACAGGTGACTCTCGACCTTGTGCGCCAGTCAGGACAGGACGGCGAGATTATGCTCTTCGACGTGACGAAGCTCGACCAGGTCCAGAGTGCATTGTCGGCATGGGCGATGTACCATCCCGACGAGTATATAGAGGTGTTGGTGAACAATGCCGGAGTGAGAAACGACGAGATTCTCGCCTTCATGCCCGACAACGAGTGGCACAAGGTGGTGGATACAACCCTCAGCGGCTTCTATAACATCACCCACACACTCCTTCAACCTATGCTTGTTCACAAGTATGGCAGGATAGTGAACATGGCGAGCGTCAGCGGACTGAAAGGTCTTGCCGGACAAACCAACTACTCTGCCGCCAAGGGAGGACTCATCGCCGCCACCAAGGCATTGGCTTTGGAGGTGGCGAGGAAAAACGTGACTGTTAATGCCGTGGCACCGGGATTCATCTCCACCGACATGACCAAGGGTCTCGACCAGGAGGCATTGCGCAAGACCATCCCCCTGCAGCGCTTCGGCACTCCCGGGGAAGTGGCTGACCTTGTGGGATTCCTCGTATCTCCCTCTGCCGCATACATCACTGGCGAGGTCATTTCCATCAACGGCGGACTTTATACGTAAGATAAACATATGTTTTTTTGTGTTAAAAATTATAATCGCAGAATAGTTAATAAACTCTGTGACTCTGTATCTCTGTGTTGAATAAAAAACATCTGTATCTCTGTGTTTAAAAAAAAGAAGTATGAAAAAGGAAAAAGTGGAATCTACTTACAAGTCGAATGATACCGAGGAATGGCTCGACCGCGTTTGGACCCGGCCCATTGGCTACTGCCTCGCCCGGTTGTTCGCACTCTTCAACGTGCATCCAAATACAGTGACGATACTCTCGATGATTATCGGGGCAGTGTCATCACTCTTCTTTGCCCACGGCTCATGGCGCACTGAGGGCGAAGCCGGACTTATATGCAACATCATTGCCGTATGCCTCCTGGCAATGGCAAACTTCCTCGACAGTGCCGACGGTCAACTTGCCCGAATGACAGGCAAGAAAACACGCCTCGGACGCATACTCGACGGTGCGGCAAGCGAGGTGTGGTTCATACCGATATACCTCAGTTTGGTGTATCGTTTCTATATCCACCACTCCCTCGAATTCAGTTGGTTCGACATCCCCGACACTCACTTTACAACCTGTTTCTTCACCATAATCCTCTTCGTCGTGGTTCTGTATTCGGGATTCGTATGCCACAGTCGCCAATGCGGTCTTGCCGACTATTATCGTCAGGCTCATCTCTTCTTCCTGAAAGGAACGGAGGGTAGCGAACTCGACACTGCCCACAACCTGAAACAGCTTTATGCCGATACCCCTTGGAAGGGCAATATATTATGGAAACTGTTCCTCAAGTCATATATAGGTTATACCCACCGTCAGGAAAGCAAGTCAATATGTTTCCAAATATTCATGTCGCAGTTGCACTCACGCTATGGCAGTGCAGATAACATCCCGCAAGAGGTGAGGGAGGCATACCGACGCAACTCCCTGCCCCTGATGAAGTGGACAAACATCCTGACCTTCAACACCCGTGCCATCGTACTCTATACAGTATGTCTCATTGACCTGCCATGGCTCTACTTCCTGTTTGAGATTTTCGTCATGGGAGGAATCGCGATGTATATGAACGTGAGGCACGAGAGGATGTGCAGCCGCCTGATGTGAAAGGCTGTCTTTCCCGTCACCTTCTTGCATACCTCCAAAAAGCCTTGCTGCTCATTGTATCTTCCCGCCGATTGCCTTGACCTTCATCTTTAGCCTCACCGTTAGCCTCTTAAATTTGTTGGAAAATGGCAAATGGCTGAAATAAATTTGTTGGAAAATGGCAAAAAGTGCTTGAAAAATTTGGTGGAAAACGGCAAAATCACTATCTTTGCACCCGTAAATCATTAAAATACAAGGAAATGGACAAGACAGTGTTTAGAAGAAAGATTTATGATGAGATGCTCAACTGGAAAAATGAGCAAAGAGGGGAATACACTCTATCTACCCGTATATATGACGATGTTTTTATAACAAAATTTGGCCGAATGGCATAATGAAAATTGGCCGAATGGCATAATATAACATTTTTTTATGCCTATTAATGTGCTGAATATCAATAATTATTCGTAACTTTGCCGCCGAAAAGAAAATTGAAGATATGAAGCAATATAAAAACAGGGTTATCGAAGTGTTGCCTACCGCCGTCAGGACGGTGTCCTGGTAGTGCCCATAGGCAGTCTTAAACACTGATAAATCCCAAAATATGCACGAAATCCGACTAAAGCTCATAAAAAAAGTGAGTTTTAGTCGGATTTCGTGCACTTTTTCGGGAAATTGTTGTATATTTGCACCCGAATAGTGAATCACAGTAAAGCCACTTCTATATGGTAAACAATAAGATAATAGGCAGGGAACGGGAATTTGCCGAACTGCAACGCTGCATGGACTCCAACCGCTCCGAGTTGGTCATTGTGTATGGCAGGCGACGTGTGGGCAAGACATTCTTGGTTGACAGCTTTTTCAATGAGAAATATGATTTCTCGTTCGTGGGAGGACATAACCTGCCACAACGCACCCAACTGCGCAACTTTGCCAAGGCACTGAAAGCTGCCGCCGGCGAACGCACCATGCGCAAGTTCGACGACTGGTTTGACGCTTTCGACGCCCTTGAGGAACATCTCTCGTCGCTTCCCGCCGACCGCAAGAAGGTGGTGTTTATCGACGAGATGCCGTGGATAGATTCCATCAGGTCAAACTTCACCCAGGCATTCGAGAATTTCTGGAATGCGTGGGCGGCACGAAGACACGACATCGTGTTTGTGGCAAGTGGCTCTGCCACGTCATGGATGATAGACAACCTTGTGGACAACCAAGGAGGGCTGCATGCCCGCATCACGTGCCGCATTTATCTACGTCCATTCTCGTTATATGAGGTGGAACAATATCTGCAGGGCGAGGGTTGCCCTTGGGACAGGTTCCAGATAGCCCAATGCTATATGGCCTTGGGTGGCATCCCCTTTTATCTCAGTCTGCTTGATGTCAATATGAGCATCGCCCAAAACATCGACGCCCTCTGTTTCAACAGGTCGGGAGCATTGTCGTCAGAGTTCTTCGAACTGTATAACGCCCTGTTTGCCAATGCCGATGATTATATCACTGTGGTGAGAACACTTGCCACCAGAAGGAATGGCATGACATATTCAGAAATCGCCGATACATCAGGCATATCAGGAAGCAAACTGACGAAGATACTGTGTAATCTTGAACGCTGCGACTTCGTGATGAAATTCAAGTATTACGGCAAGAAATCCCAGGACACCATCATACGCCTGTCTGATTTCTACACCTTATTTTACCTACGATATATAGAGCCAAACAAGGATGCTTACGACGAGCAGTGGTGGTCGAACCACTGCAACTCCCACAGTGTCGAGGCATGGCAGGGTCTGACATTTGAGCTTCTCGGTCTTATGCACATTCGCCAAATCAAGGCTGCCCTGAACATCGGTGCCGTGGCCACCGACGTGTCGGCATGGTTTGACAAGGGCGACCGCGGCAGCTCGGCGCGTGGCTCGCAGATAGACCTGATAATAGAAAGGGCAGACCGCATCATTCACCTGTGCGAGATGAAGTTCAGCCTCGGTCAATACAGGATAACCGCCGACTATGAGATGAAGCTGAGAAACCGCATGGAGTTGTTCCGCGAGCGCACCCGCAACCGCAAGTCATTGGTCAACACCTTCGTCACGTCGTTCGGCATAGCCAACGGCAGTCACACAGGTGTCGTAAACAGCGAGGTGACATTGGAAGGACTGTTTGCGAAGTGATTATAAGAAAAAACAGCGAAACATTTGGCAGTCTCGGATAAATGGTGTATCTTTGCAGCGGGATTATACATTATATTATTATGAAGAAGGAAAGACTAAGTCTGCTGGTAAGTAGATATAAAGACGCTAAAGCCAAAGGTCAGCTTCGGAATTCTTCTGAAGCAACCATTAGGGCATGGATAGATGAACTTCTGTCTGTGTTCGGTTGGGATGTGCAAAACACACACCAGGTTCTTACCGAGCATACTTTGGGAAAAGAAGAAAGGGAGAAACTCCACGATATAGGTTCTACAAATACCCGCCCTGACTACACACTGGTCAACGGCAATGTCATGTTGGCTTTCTTGGACGCAAAGAGTCTCGCGGTGAATATTGAGAATGACAAGGATGTTGCATTTCAGATTCGCTCGTATGGTTGGTCTATAGGTGCCCCATTTTCTGTAGTCACGAATTTTGAGCAGTTGGCAATATACGACTGCTCCGCTATGCCATACGTGACTGATGAAGCCCACTATTCAAGACAATGTTTCTTGACCGTGAACGATTTTGAAGAGAATTTCGAGACACTTGACATGTTTCTTTCCAGAACCAACATGATTTCAGGCAATATGAAGTTTGTTCCTATAAAGGGGAACGCACTTGACGAGAAGTTTTCTGCCATGTTGGGAAATGTTCGTAAGTCTATTGCAAAGTCGATTTTACTCAACAATCCAATTGACAGCATTGCGACCCTAAGTTTCTATGTTCAGACCATAATCAACCGCATTCTTTTTATCAGGGTTTGTGAGGCACGTGGTTTGGAAGAAGATGGGCTATTGTCGAAATTTGCCGATAATGACTTTTGGAGATTGTTTTGCGAAAGTTCATACGCGGACTTCTATGACAGATACGATGGACCGATGTTCAAGAGGATTCCTCCTCTACAAGCCCTAATAATAAACAATGAACCATTGGTTAGTTTTATCAGAGGACTATATTACCCCTCGCCATATCGTTTCGATGTTATTCCACTGAAGACTTTGAGCGACATGTATGACTTGTTTCTGAGTTACCATTTGGTGATGCGTGATGGCGAAATTTATGATGAGCTGAAACATGAGTTTAAGAAAAGTAACGGAGCTGTAACTACACCTGAGTCATTGGTAAAACAGGTGATAAAGGTGACATTGCCCCTTTCAACGATAGACAACATGCCAGTGTCCCAAATCTTGGATTTGAAGATTGCCGATATAGCTTGCGGCAGTGGCGTATTTCTTGTTGGAGCCTATGATTATCTCGTAGAGGCTATTGAAAGGAAATTGGCGAGCGGTCAATATGCAGACGAGTTATATTATGCAAATATTGAAGGAAAGAAAGTGCTTTCAGTGGAAGGTAGAAAAGCGATCATCAACAATTGCATCTATGGTGTCGATATTAATCCCGAGGCTGTGGAAGTAGCAAAACTCTCACTTTCACTTAAGCTGATTGACAATTATTCACCAATGATTTTTGACCATGTCGGTCTCTTGGGCTCTCAAATTCTAAAGGGAGTTGGTACAAACATTAAATGTGGAAATTCTCTTGTTGGGGCTGACATTGAATTCGTATGTCCTTCTATTTCAGACAATGTAGAAGAATTGCAGGCAACCAACGCATTTGACTGGAAATCCTCATTCCCCGAGGTGTTTAGCAAGGGAGGCTTTGACTTTATCCTTGGTAATCCTCCGTATGTTGAAGTGAAAAACTACAATGTCGGTTTGCCATGTATGGCTTCATATATTAAGACCGTTTTCTGTTCGAGCAAAAACGGGAAAATTGACCTCGCTATCCCATTCATTGAACAAGGAATAAAGCTGCTTAATGACAATGGTCGATTAGGATATATAATACAAAAAAGATTCTTTAAGGACCTATATGGAAAGGGAATAAGGCAACTGCTGACACAAAAAGGGCATTATCTGCTGAATGGAGTGTATGATTATGAAGAGACAGACCTGTTTCCCGGAAGAACCACATACGTTGCAATTCTTGTATGCGACAGATGTACAGGAAACAACGATTATGTATGGTATGCTAATTCGCAAAGAGCAGACAAAGACCAATTACTCCCTGCAGGAAGTTTGTCCGATACTCCGTGGAACTTTGAGAATGCACGGTTGAATGCCTTGCGAATGAGACTGACAAATGAGTTGGGCACGTTGAGTGACATTTGTAATGTCAAGGTTGGAGTTCAGGTTTTGTGGAATGATGCCTATCAAATCAAGGCAGATAAGGTTGAGGGAGGATTTATATATGGGCATTCGGCTATTGAGGACAATCTTGTCATTGAATATGACGCTTGCAAACCGTTGCTATGCAATGAGCAGTTTGCGCCTCTTACAAAGCGTGAATATACCACATTTGCACTTTTCCCCTACTCAGTAACTGAAGAGGGAGAAGTGAGGGAGTTAAGCTTTAATGAATTCTCAGGTCTTTATCCTAAGGCTGGGCAGTATTTGGAAAGACATAAAAAGCTCATTTGTGATAACGTCGAAGTACTTCCCTCAAAGAATAAGAACTATAATGCAACGGAACACTGGCACTTATATACCCGAGCCAACAACCATGGAGCGGTTTATCAAAAAATATGCGTGCCTATGACGGCACAATACACACAAGCGGCAGTAGTGTCAGACAAACATATTTATTGTGATAATGCCAATATGTTTTTCATACAAATACCGGATGTTGACGAGACCCGTTTATACGCTCTCTCTGCCATCATCAATTCAACGGTTTTTAATACGTTGGCACGTTCTATAGCAAATCCCCAAAGGGGAGGATATTTTAAGTTCAACAAACAATTTCTTGACCCGGTGCCTGTTCCACAAAAGGCTTTTATCGAGTGTAGCAAGGATATAACAAAACTTGCGGGAATTGCGAAACGCATAGAAAAGACGAATGAACAGATTCGCATTAATGCGGGAGGGCAGGTTTCGGGGCTTCAAATATCATTAAAGTCACTTTGGAGCCAATTGGACTTGTTGTGTGACAAGCTTTATGGGATTACGAGTCCAGATGACAAAGGTTTGATATATTCAGTATTTAGAAAAGACAGAAATCCTTATGGACAAGAGAATTAATGCAATCATAAGTAAATACTCCGACAACGAAAGGGAGTTGGACCGTCTTGTCGTCACTGCGTTTGTGACTCGTCACAATCTGAATGTGACAGACGGATATCTCGCCCCCTTCGTTGTTGACAGCCAAAATGCCCTTGCCGAAGACATTGAAATACTAAGCCGCGATTGTACAATCGAGGATGTGATAAACATCTTTGAACTTGCCATACCACAAGCAGAGAAAACCACAAATGGGGCGGTCTATACTCCTAAGTATATCCGTGATTATATTGTCGGGCAAATCATCGTCAAAACAGACAAACCACTTGCAGATTGCCTGTGTGCAGACATCTCATGCGGGTGTGGCGCGTTTCTTTACACACTGCTTGAAATAATGCACAAGCGCAGTGGGGTATGTTATAAGTCATTGCTGCACAATCTTTATGGCGTTGACATTAGTGCCACAAGTATCGGCAGGGCAAAGTTATTATTGGCTCTTGTGGCACTACAGAATGATGAGGTGGTGGAAGATTCTGACTTCCGCCTTTTCGCCGGAGATTCGCTCGTGTTTGACTTTATGTCCATGCCGGGAATAGCGGAAAACAAGGGGCTTGACATCATAGTGGGCAATCCGCCATACGTGCGGTCAAAACATATTGATACAGATACAAAATCCCACCTTCCCCTTTGGAGTACGTCCAAGGTTGGGAATGCGGATCTATATATTCCATTTTTTGAGATAGGGTTGTCAATATTGAACGAGAAGGGGCAACTTGGATATATCACCGTCAATTCATTCTTCAAAAGTGTAAATGCCAGGGCATTGCGTACTTATCTTTCCCAAAACAACTTGTCAATAAGTATCATTGACTTTGGAGAGCAGTTGGTGTTCAGAAAGAAACTTGCATATACATGTCTCGTCTTCATGTCAAAGACTCATAGTGACAACATCCATTATGCAAAAGCTGATGTGACTGCTGTGGAGAATGGTGATAATTTCATATACAACCATATTCCATACAGCTCATTAAACGACCACCGGGGATGGAATCTCAACAGGAATGAGGTGCTTGAGAATATCCGTCTGATAGAAAATGCAGGCGTGTCGTTAGGTGACAAGTATGTCATAAAAAACGGCATAGCCACATTGGCTAATGACATATTCATCTTCAAACCAGTAAGGACAGACGACAATTACTATTATCTCATAAAGGATGGCAAGGAGTTTAAGGTGGAGAAGGGAATTTGTCGAGACATCGTGAAGCCCAATATCCTAAAGACGGAAGAAGACATTCCACAAAAGGTGGAGAAAATAATATCACCCTATGATGCAAACTGTAATGTGATAACGGAAGAGCATTTCACCACGGCATATCCACGGGCATACGAATACTTGTCACATTTCAGGGAAACACTTGACGCCCGCGACAAGGGGGAAGGCGATTACGGGGCATGGTTTGCATTCGGGCGCACGCAAGCTATCGCCGACAATGGGCGAAAGCTGTTGTTCCCATATATGAGCGATTTGCCGCATTTTGTTTATTCTCCACAAAGAGACATGATGATTTATTGCGGCTATGCCATTTACAATGAGTCAGAGACCGAGCTTCTGTTCCTGAAAAGGGTGTTGGAGTCGAGTGTCTTCGACTATTACATGAAGAACACCAGTAAGCCATACGCCACCGGCTATTATTCATACGCCAAGAACTATGTCAAGAACTTTGGACTTTACCCTTTTACAGAGGAGCAAAAGCGACTTCTGCTTGCCATACCCACAAAGGAAGAGGCAGACGAATTTATCCGTGACGTTTATTCAGTGGTGATATAGTATTCATTCATAAAATGAGATTAGCTTTATTAAATTAGTAACCTACAATATGGAAACAGAAAAGAAAGAATATGTAAAAGACTATGAACTTGCCATGATATATGACAAGGTTTGCAGAGGACGTAATTTGTTTAATACTATGGGAGGGCATAGTGCCTCGTTTTGGGAATATGCAGTGAGCAGGATGCGAGACCTGGACTCGCATCGAGAAGAACCATATTATGTATATAATATTGTAACAGAAATAAAGGACAACCTGCAACCAAAGTTACCGAAACAAGGTGTTAATACTTCTTTGTGTCCCTCATTCCGTGCGACAACTCTTTATGTCCTGCTTTGTTACAGATTTAGGAATGACGTTTTTTTTACTACGTATATCATTCCTGAAATAAGAAGCACTACTATCAAGGTATGTAGTCAAGGTAACGGTATTTCATTTGATGAGACTGAAAAAAGAGTCAAGGCTTTGCCTGATTGCTGTGCTGATTTGAAAGCGAAGCCTGACTCAATTAAGGAGGAAAACGAAAGGCTTAGGGCTGAAAACAAGGATCTGAAGGAGCGACTTGCGGCTGCTGTTTTTTCGGATTCTGACGGGAATGTCAATGCGGATGAGGATGTGCCTGACCGCAAGTTGGCGTTTTCGCAGGAGGTGCAGTGCAAGCTGTTTTCGTTATTTCTTTCTCATTTGAATGTGAATTTCACCACGCACAAAAGGGCGATAAGCAGGTTTGCTATGCGCTTGTTTGGATATGGGTCGGAGAATAAGTGCGCTTCCTATCTGAACAGCAAGTTGCGACTGTCATATAACAAATCGGAAGAATGTAAGTTCATTAACGATTTCTTTAAGGAAATAGAACACGGAGATATGCAATTGGAATTAGAAAGACCATAATATGCAAATTCCGTGCCAAAAAATGGTTTGTGGCGGTTGTGATACCAACGAAACAACCAAGTTAAATTATAAACGTTTGAAATAAAACAAGTTAATAGTTAGGATAAGCCTGTGGAAACTGGTTACGTTCCAACCGATTTCCATAGGTTTATCCTTTTTTGTGCATTTTAGCCCCAAAACGTTCCAACCGTCGCTCCAACCAACTTTTCTTGCACTTTCCTTCACTTTACCGTACCTTTGCAGCCAAGATCTTGTTCCCGGTCTTGGCTGCAATTCTTTTTGCATAAAGGGAAGAGCAGGCAAATGCACACTATGACCGGGAGTCAGGGGACGAAAAACGATTCCGTATATCTCCTGATACGTGCAAGGAATCATTTTTAAATAATTAATAAAATGATATCAAAAAAAGAATGCTCTTCCCTCGGAGCACAAAAACTAAACGAGGGACAAATGACTTGGTATAAGATGCCGAGCAACCTGTTGTGTGACGAACGCGTCGAAAGACTGCTTGCCGAAATCGGAGCAGCTGGCTTCGGAGTGTATATGTACATTATCGCCGAGATGATGAGACATCGCAACCACTGTATGACACGGGATAGCCTATTGTCAATAAAAATCAAAGGACACACCAAGGCTACGCTCATGCGCATAGTGGATGACTACGGTCTCTTCATCAATGACGGTAAGGGACACGTCTATTCTGCCGTAGATTTCCTCTGCAAAAGTAGTCGTAATGCTCAAAAAGAGCAGCAGGTTGAGTGCCCCAATGAGCAGCGGGATAATGCCCAAAACGAGCCGATGGATGACCCACAGGATTCTAATCTGTTTGCAACCAGTTGTGAATCTGATTCAATCCCAACGCCCCCGCGCGCGTTACAGAGAAGAGAAGAAGAGAATAAGAAAGAGATTACATCTCCAAAGAATCTGCTGATGATGGTGAAGGCTCATCTTGACAAAAACACCGAGTGGGCTGAGTCGATTATGATGAAGACGGGTGTTGCCCCACAACTTCGCAAGCATTGGGAATATGCGGTGGAAATCTTTGTGCAGCATGTCATAAGCCAAGCCAAGGATGAGTCGGTAGTGGACGAGAAAGACGCACGACGCTATTTCTGCAATTTCTGCACGGGCAACCACACGCGGACGATTCTCGCCGCCCGCTTGGCTGAGTACGACCGCAGTCATCCCGAACTCAACCCTTATCGTTTCGAGGATTCAGGCT
>JBJEAV010000165.1:0-2891 GCA_051869395.1 Prevotella sp. | reverse complement strand
GACCGTGCCCCCGTGGCACTGCCGGCTTCAAGCGGCAAGGGGAATTTCATCAGTTGGAGATTCCTCGGCACCGATGAACTCAACACCAGGTTTGATGTCATAAGAAACGGCTCTGTCATTAAGAGCGACCTCAGCATGACAAACTTCACCGACACCGAAGGAACAAAAACAAGCTGTTATGAGATTGCCGTAAAAATCAACGGCAACGAGGTGGAGCGCACAAAGGCTTTCACCCCATGGAGCAACATCTTCCTCAGACAGACCCTCGACCGCCCTGCTGGCGGAGTCACTCCCGACGGCGAAAGTTATTCTTATACTCCCAACGACTGCTCTGTTGGCGATGTTGACGGCGACGGACAGTATGAACTGATTGTGAAATGGGACCCGTCCAACTCAAAAGACAATTCGCAGTCGGGATATACCGGCAATGTGTATCTCGATGCATATAAGTTGGACATGACTTCGGAGAAACCAGAGAAGCTATGGCGCATTGACCTCGGAGTGAACATCAGGGCAGGCGCCCATTACACCCAGTTTCTCGTATATGACTTCGACGGAGACGGCAAGGCTGAGATGATTTGCAAGACAGCCGCGGGCAGCAAGGACGGAAGCGGCAAATACGTAAGCGATGCCTCAACAGACGACAAGATCAAGGCGGTGAATAACACCAAGGACTGGCGAAACTCCAGTGGCAAGGTGACTGGCGGACAGGAATGGCTAACAGTATTCAATGGCGAAACCGGCGAGGCTATACATACCATATATTATAATCCCAACAGAAACGGCGGCATCGGAGGCGAGGCAGGATGGACAAAGAACTGGGACGACCGCTCAGGCAAGACCGACAAGGAATACGGCAACCGCGGTGAGCGTTATCTCGCGGCAGTGGCTTACCTCGACGGACCTAAGGCCAATCCATCGGCCGTAATGGTGAGAGGGTACTACACATATTCTTATATCTGGGCAGTGAATTTCGACGGCAAACAACTCTCCACAAAATGGCTACACGCTTCTGACAGTAAGACTGCATATAAAGTAACTAAAGCCGACGGCACATCGAAGACCTATACGGCTTCCGTTCCTACGGGAAAGACAAGCGGCAGCAGGACTGCATACGGCAATGGCAACCATAACCTCAGCGTTGGCGATTACGACGGTGACGGATGCGACGAAATCACCCTCGGCGCTTCAGCCATCAACAACGACGGCACCCTACTCTATTCAACTGGCTATGGCCATGGCGACGCAATGCACGTGGGTGACATAGACCCTGACCGTCCCGGCATGGAGGTGTTCACCGTTCACGAGGAGTCGCCCTACGGATGGGACCTTCACGATGCAGCTACCGGCGAAATTATATGCAGTGCAGAAGGATCGAAGGACAACGGCAGAGGCATAGCTCTTGACCTTATAGCCGACAACAGGGGTATGAGTTCTCGTCGTCCAACAACCGCAACCAACTGAATGCCGCAGGTGAAGTGGTCAGCACCAAGAGCACATCGCTCAACTTCCGCTGTTTTTGGAACGGCGACCTGCAGGACGAGCTGCTCGACGGAGACGTGATTGACACATGGAACGGGAGCAGCACGAAACGACTGCTCACTCTCTACAACTACGGAAACTCATCCTCATGCAACGGCACGAAGAAAACACCTAACCTCATTGCCGACCTACTCGGCGACTGGCGCGAGGAGATTATACTGTGGGATTCATCCGACGGATGCACGCTTAACATCTTCACCACCAATATCGCCACAGGATACAGAGTGCCTACTCTCATGCACGACCACACCTACCGCATGGGGGTGGCATGGCAGAACAGCGCATACAACCAGCCTCCTCACGTAGGTTATTACATGCCCGACTATGTTGAATACTTAGACAAACTTGCCTCCGGCATCAACGACATTCAGACAGACAACGCCTCTACCACCTATTCCGATGCCATATACACCCTACAAGGTGTCAGAAGCAACGGCAAGAAATCTGGTATTTACATAAAAGACGGGAAGATTTGCATTATAAAGTAATCAAAATACCCATAAAAACAAGGCATTTTTATCGCTAATTCGATAGTTTAACATTAAATTAACATAAAAACAGGCGGTTTTTTAATGGAAATCGCCTGTTTTAATTCAAAAAATGAATGAACATAGAGAATTCCCTTGGTCTTTTACTCCATATCTGTCAACGACATACGTGCTTCATAGCGGTGACATAAAACAAGAGGAAGGGTTAGTCTTCCTTCCCATATATATGACTCCGAACGGTAATGGCTTTTTGCAAAGTTAACACCCGTTCCACAAATGGATGTATGGCCTATGTTTAAAACGTTGTGGGTTAAGGCAGAAGAGTAAATTCACCTCTCCACCCATCGCGTAACCCTTATGCTTATCTCATAGAGGAGATATAGAGGGATATTGACCAAGATGAGGGTCTTCAAGTCAGGCGGTGTGATGATGGCAGCCACAAGCATAATGATGATATATGCAAATAAATGCTTTTAAATTTGCATGTTACATCCTCAAATTGACTAATTATATATGAACTACAGACCTCGTATTGCAGATGTCTATAAGACATGGGATTCTGTTCTAATATCTGCCTAAGCGATATACGTTATATCACCTGCTTTTTACGTTTTCAACCTCGATATATCACCTGCTTTTTACGTTTTTACCATCAAAATACCACCTGCTTTTTACAAAATAGTGTTAAACTTGCTTGATTATCAAATCTTTATTGTATCTTTGCAAACGAAACGGGGAGTTCCGAACTCGTGGTTACGTAAATATATTCAACAGATATGAGATTCTACGACAGGAAAGAAGAACTGGATAAACTGCAAGAAATCAACAGTTTGTCTGAACGTATGGCAAGAATGACCGTCA
>JBJEAV010000164.1:0-2893 GCA_051869395.1 Prevotella sp. | reverse complement strand
CTTTGGTGATGCTTGCCGTTATAGCGTTCGTCCATTCCCATATAGTTGGAGAGCAGGAGGAGTTTCTCTTCCTCGGTGCATAGTCCCGCCCGCTCGAGAATGAGCGTCTCGTAATAGCAAGTGATACCCTCGCTGAACCATAGCATTGGGCAGTAGGCCTCACGGTCGTAGTCGAACGGACCGAGTTCTATAGGTCTGATTGTCTTCACGTTATAAAGGTGGAAATATTCGTGAGCCACAAACGAGAGGAATTTTATCCATCTCCCCCTGTCATTATGGAATTCGTAAGTTCCGTCGGTATAGCAAGCCTGCGAGTTCAGGTGCTCCAGTCCTCCCTGTCCCTCACCTAAATGTATGAGGCAATAATTGTCGTAGGGCACGTCGCCTATGATGTCTGAGCATGTTGACACGATGGAGCGGAAGGCAGCCTCAAACCCCGATTCCTCCAGTCCCTCTGGGGTTTCGATGGCAAGCTCGTAGTCGTGCCCTTCATGTGAGAAATGCTTGGTATAGTGGTTGCCGATGAGGAAAGGACTGTCGAAGAGTGTGTCGAACGACGGCACTGAGAATGAGTGCGGATTATTGGCGTCGGCCTTTAGTCCCGATGATATATTCTTCCAGTTTGACGGCAGGTTGTATGTCAGTGTGAGAGGGTGTGATGTGTCCGTGTCCTTATACATAAACACGCCGTTGGGGGCTATGAAAGCCGCCTCTGCATCCACACGGCTTGACGCCACGTCGCGCTCGTTAGCGAAGACGCAGTAGCTCACGTTCACCGTTTTGTTGTCCTTGGTGTCTATCACCCATGTGTTCTTGCTTTCCTTGTGCCAAGTCAGTTGTTTCCCTTTAGTGTCATAAGCACTGAAGTCGCACAGGTGCTTGGGGAAATCGAGAATCTCATAGTAGCCGGGTGCCCATACGGGCATCTTCAGTCTGAGCAGTTTGTCGTCTCCCGTATAAGTCAGGTTTACGTTCAGGTAGTGTCCTACGGTATCCATCCCTACGGTGTACTGCATTTTGTAGTCATCAGCGTCAATGTTGTTTGCTGCGACAACTGATGTGGCTGCGATAAAAAGAGCCACCATCCATGCTATTCTTTTCTTCATTGTGGTAGTGGTAATGCATTAATACTGTAATAAAAATCGGTGCAAAAGTACGAATATATTACGAAACCGCCAAACTTTTCGGGAAATAATTATGAAAACAACTTAAGTTTCTGAAGAAAAACTGCCGATTTGTGGCGGTTTTGCGGATGTTTTGCTTAACACAAACACCCTTTTTCCGTAGATTCCAAAAGAATATTCTATAAGAATTGAAGTTTCTGAAGTAGCCAATATTTGCAGTTTTTGCCACTTTTATTTGGTATATTCTTTTTTTTATTGTATCTTTGCCACGGATTTGCGGGCATATCACTCCTGCATGATATTAGAACTATGGGAATATATATAAATAAAGGCAATAGTGACTTCCGCGACATCGTCACTCACGAGTATGTTGACAAGTCATTGCTGATACCATTCATCAACGCTACTCTCAATTCAGAGAGCCGCTATAGTTGCGTCACCCGCTGCCGACGCTTCGGCAAGTCGATTGCGGCAAGAATGTTGGCGGCTTACTACGACAAGTCGTGCGACTCTCGCGAACTGTTCCATGGATTGAAGGCAGAGCAAGACCCTTCGTTCGAGACATATCTCAACAAGTATTATGTGATACGTGTTGACATGACCGACTTCACCACAAGATTCAGAGGCGAGAAGGATATTGTGATGCGGATTCAAAATAGAATCATAAACGATATTCTTAAAGAAATACCCCATATAAGCAGAGAGGAAGACGACGATTTGATGGAAATACTATGCCGAATAAGTGATAGCACAGGCGAGCGTTTCGTTATAATCATCGACGAATGGGATGCCATCTTGCGTGAGATGGGAACAGACGACGACATCGTCACTGAATACGTCGATCTGCTCCGTCGCCTCTTCAAGGGCTCAAACTCTAACAGTGTCTTTGCCGGGGCATATCTCACAGGCATATTGCCTATCAAAAGATACAACACTGAGTCAGCACTTAACAACTTCTGCGAATATACAATGATTCGTCCAGGCAAGATGTCGGAAGCGTTAGGATTCACACATGAGGAAGTTATAGCTCTATGTAGAAAACATGACATGAGCATAACCGAAATGGAAAGCTGGTATGACGGTTATCGCATAGGCAAGGCTTCCCACATGTTCAATCCTTATTCTGTGATGAAAGCTATCAACAATGAAGAGTATGGCAGCTACTGGACAACCACCGGAGCCTACGATTCAGTGAAGACATATATCCAAATGAATTTCGACGGACTTAAGGACGACATCATACGTATGCTTGCGGGAGAGTCTGTGCCTGTGACGACAACGAAATTTCAGAATGACATGAGAGTAATAAACAGCAGGAATGATGTTCTCACAGTGCTAATCCACCTTGGTTACCTGGCTTACGATCGTGACACCAACAGATGCTATATTCCAAACAAGGAGGTCAGAGATTTTCTTCTTTATGTGTTCAAAATTGCCTTTGGACACCCTTATAGACAAGATTAAGCGCAAGCAATATCCCGCCAAGATTGCCGAATACACTGGCGACATCCTGCTCGTGGGCATCAACTACGACCGAGAGACCAAGCAACACACTTGCAGGATTGAGCGAATAAATATTGATTGAAATAAGGACTTGAAAGCTCTTTTGTCAGCTCTCACAAACTCTTTTGCCAATAGTCATAAGATCTTTTGCTAACTGGCAAAAGATCATTTGCTAACTGGCAAGATACCACAACGCCAGTTATCTTTATCACAAAAGAATAGTTATTCAGATAGCAAAAGAATAGTTATTCAGATAGCAAAAGAAT
>JBJEAV010000163.1:0-13296 GCA_051869395.1 Prevotella sp. | reverse complement strand
GGTTCTTGAAGTTACGAAGAAACTTGGCAACACTGAGCTTGAGCTTCAGAAGTACAGGTGTATAAGGGCGAAGTGCTCACAGAGGGAACCGCAGAACGGATATTAATTGTTTTGACTATGGACATAAAGGTTAAGAGAATAGCGAGGAAGGACAAATATACTATCGGGAAGTTGTATGTCAACGGTGTGTATGTCTGCGATACGCTTGAAGACAAGGACAGAGGGCTGAGGCAGGACATGGCTTTGCCTGAGATTCAGAAGTTGAAGGTCAAGAACGAGACTGCCATACCTTCGGGCAAGTATTCGGTAAGGCTTGATGTGGAGTCTCCGCGGTTCGGAGGGCAGAGCTTCTATAAGAGTGTGTGCAATGGTTGTCTCCCGAGATTGGAGAATGTGCCAGGATTCGAGGGGGTTCTTATCCATTGCGGGAATACTGACAAGGATAGCAGCGGTTGTATCTTGATTGGACAAAACAAGGTTGTCGGGCAAGTGATAAACTCCCGCGACACATTCACGAAGCTATGGAACGTGTATCTTTCGAGAGCTAAGAAGAGCAAGGAGAAAGTAACCATAACCATTGAATGAGTATGAGAGAAGAGATTAAGGATATAATATTTTGTATAGTCTTGTTCATCCTTGTATTCCTGACAGGGCTTGCGCTGATGGGATGCACTTCGACGAAGTATGTGCCCGTTGAGACGGTAAAGACTGAGCAAGTGGATAGGGTAGTGGAGAAGAGGGACAGCGTTCACGTGCTGGACAGCGTGATTACATATCTTAAAGGTGATACCATATATATATATAAGTACAGAAACGTGTATAAGGACATTGTGCGTCACGACACTATGTCTGTGGTTAAGCATGACAGTATATGCGTGCCTATCCCAATAGAGCGCGACTTTACGTTTTGGGAGAAGACACAAATGAATTTTGGAGCTCTTTTTGTTGTTGTTGTTTGTCTTGCTCTTCTGTGGTGGATTGGCAGAACAGTCTGGCACAGGATAAGGAGCAGGACATGATTGTTAAATATGTGTGTTATTTATGAAAGGGGGAGGCGCTGATTGGCGTCTCCCTCTGTTTTTTTGCCCGGCGGCAAAACCGCCGAGAACTGTGGCTATTCTACATTGTCAAGCATCTTAACAAGTTCTATTTTTGTTCTTGTCAATTGTTCTTTCAATGTTTTTTGCATCTCTTCTGGTAACTTTGGATTTTTAAGAGCATCATTAATTTGGCGTTCAACTATTTTATATTGTCTCATCATGTCAGAACGGATAATCTCAGGAGTTGGCTTGTCCGTATTTGTATGTACAAGGTACTTTGAATGCTCCATTGGGTCAAGGCTTACTTTCCACTTTTTCATATTGTTATCAAATTCTTCTATCTCATTCCTATAGTTATAGAATTTGTTAAGAACTCGATAATATTGAGTCTTTTCTGTTGGGGTATCAACCAAAGCCTTTACGATAGGAAGTTCCTTCGTTGAGAAGTCCTCCCAATCGTTTGTTACAATTCTCCTTCCAAGCTGCATGGTTTCAAGAACGGTTTTCGCAGCTCCACCTCCAAAGCCTCCGATAATTGCGTGCCATACTGCCGGATTATTCAGATTAACACCATGTACTTCTATCTTATCCAACGAACCCTTAATTTGAGTATTCAGTTTCATTTCAATTTTGTCCTTATCTCCGTTGAATAAGTCTTTCCCGAACTTCCATATTGAATATGAATCTCCGGAAACGGCATTAATGAACTTGGACATATTAACGAGAACTTCGTACTCTCCGCTAAATGCCTTGGTATATTCAGGAGCATATTTGTCCCAATTCTTTTCTTTCCAAATTGGCTTCCCTGTCCAATCTGTATTTGTCATAAGCTGAACAGCGGGTTTCAATGCGTCAGGTGTTAGAGCTGCTGCAAGACCGCCTCCTTCACCCATAAAATCAACTGGTAATATTTGTGATACTTGGCTTAGAATGTCAATGCCAATTCCCTTTGATGATTTTAGATTTTCATCAACAAGATAACCAGCAGCAATATCACCGATACCATAGAATGCTCTTATCTCTATAGGAAGAGGAATCTTTATAAACGAACCATGACCCACATATAAGCATATGTTATTTCTTCGAGTCCATTCAGGAAGATTTGCATATGGATCATCACCATCACCGAAGGCCTCAGCTACTATCCTGTTAAACATTGGTATTATTAATGCTCCGAAAATCATAGGAATACCAACAGTATAGGATAACGTTCTGATTGGATGCTTCTTGGCATTCCTGCCAAGAATAACCATTGACTGCAATCCTGCGTTAAAGAAAAGGTATGCGCCGCCTGCAAATGCCGCTGTATATCCGGCAAATTTCATATTAGCGGTTACATTCGTTCCAGAGGCAGTATTTCCTCTTGCTCCTTTCCTGTTGAAGTTTACGGAAACATCTTTTGCGTCACTTATCGAGCGCATTACAGAACGTCCGACTTGTCTTGATGTCATATATGCCGCAAATCTGTTAACGTTTTCAACTCGGTCGTTAGCCATCTTTATAATATCACCAGCCTTGACGATAATATTGGCTCCCGACTCAATAGCGTTCCAACTTGTATTGTTTTTGATAAGCATCCTTTCAAGTTTTGCAATATCATGCTGATTGACAAAACCAGTCTTACCGCCATATTTCATAAACTCATAGAAATACTGCTCCATTTCGTTTCTTGGAGGTATTCCCTTTTGATAGTTTTTTTGAAGCATAACATATCTACCGATGTCCTTTGTCATCAGCAAACCCTGATTCTTTGTGAACTTCTTCCAATATTCGAGGCTTTCTTTTGTCCGTATATTGTTATTTGCAAAACCAGTATCCCTAAACAAGTTGGAAGCCATGAATGAAGGATTATAGGAAGTGAAAGCACTTGCCATAACTCTGTTTATCTTGCCTATAGCTTTCCCTGCGACACTCGTTTCATTGCTTAGAGACGAAGAAAGTTCGCCACGAAGTGCCTGGGCGGGGCGTGGATTACCATTGAATATTATAACTTTTCCCTTTCCGTTCATCATAAGAGGAACCATATGTTCTCGCTGATGTGTCTTTGAAGTGAAATTAGCTGGGAAAGACGCTGGGCTTGTCTCTCTCTTTGCGACTCCCTGTTTTTCAAGCTGTTTCATTTCTGAATTAAATCTTTCGATTTCATCACGAATGTCCTCAGCTGACATATCATCTGTAATATTTGGAGTCTTTATGTTCCAATCACCTGTAGCATCTTTTACTTTCCAAAGGTCAACAACTGTTGCTGGCGGTTTAGCATTTGGATTATATTTCTGCCATTGCAATACCAAACGATATGCACGTTGCTTGTTCTGATTCTTTAATCCCCTGTCTATTGCACTCATTGCCATATTGGCGGCAGTGGCAAGAGGACTTTCAGCACTCGACTTACGACCCTTTGCATGAATAAGCGAATTCGCGCCTATTCCCTTTGTGTCTGTCATATAGTTATACAAGTCTTCCATTGTGTCCTGCTTAAATCCTCTCATAGGGATATAATATCTGAACATGCTCTTTGCACGGTTGTATGCTTCTTTTGTCACAAGACCATTCTTGTAGTCTTGGTCAAGTGCGAACTGAGTGACCTTCTGGACAGCATCCATAAGTTCATTGGCTTTTTGCATCTTAATCTTTCTGTCTTCTCCTTGCACTTCATTTATTATGGCTTCATCCTCGTATTTTCCGCTCTTGAAGTACTGTGTCAGGGCGGTAAGTCCAGACTTGTCGTTTTTGTTCGGGTCAAAGTCTGTATAACTATTAATCAAGTCGTCAATCTGCCTATAGGCATCTTTAAGTGTCATTCTCTGATTTTCGTATTCAGAGTAAACATAATTACGAAGTCGGTTGAAGTCATTCATTGCCTTGTCAAGATATTGGGCATGTGCGTCTTGAAGTGCCTGTTTCAACTGTTTGTCACGCTGCTCTTCGGTTATATTTCCATCGTCGAAATCTTGCCAAATGTATTGCTCCATTTTTTCGTAGATGTATTCGGCTTCGGGAGAAAGTTCACTTGAACTATTAATAGTCCGCTTCAACTCACTGTTAAACCAGTCTCGCATGAAGATAACACGGTTTCTTTCAAGACCGCTCTTCATCATAAGGTAATTTTCCAAGTTGTCAATACCTTCAGCTCCTTCTCCAAATTCAGCTTTTAATTCGTTAATCTTATCTTCCAAGACTTTCACTTCCTGCGATAAGAAATCTTCCTGCTGTTGGGCAATGGATGAGGATAAGTGATTTTCGCCCAAATAAGCGTTCATATTATCCATAAGTCCATTTTTGAGACCTTTCTCTAACTCTGTTTGGAATACTTTGTAGCTTTCCATATAGTCAAAGTAAGCCTCTTTCCAATAGAACGAATTAGTTTTAAGTCTTTGTTCAATCGCATCGAATGCTACGGTATCTACATATTTCCCTGCTCGGTAAAGTTCATCAGGTAACAATTCCAATTCTGCATTTGCATCTGCTATCTTCGGTACTCCCATCCTTTCAATCTTGTTCAGCAATGCGAGTCTCTTAATCTCAGACATTACGTTGCCTCGTTTGAGATTGTTCTTTGAGAGCCATAGCCAGTAGCGGGCATCCTTCAAGTTGGGTCTTATCATGAATCCGAGGGTGCGGAGGGCTTCTGTAAGGTAGTGCTTGACGTTTTGCCACAGTGATGCGGACTTGGAATCCCATACGGTTTTCTCTGCTTGTTCGGCGAGGTATTCCTCGATGGCGGTGTATTGCCTCCATCCGTT
Source organism: Prevotella sp. (assembly GCA_051869395.1). Classification (GTDB taxonomy): domain Bacteria; phylum Bacteroidota; class Bacteroidia; order Bacteroidales; family Bacteroidaceae; genus Prevotella. Next base: position 8,513 of record JBJEAV010000163.1, on the reverse strand, counting down.
TCTTCTTGTAGCCTCGTCGATTGCTTCTTTGGTTTCATTGTCCATATTGGCATATATGGAATCAAGGAGGCGATATAGTCCCTTTGCGCCGAGTAGGGCGCGGAGACCCTTGTGTCCTACCACTTCATGGATTACAGTCTGCTCAATGTCGAAGTTGTCCTTGTTGTTGTCGAGGACTATTACCACTTCTCCTGTTTTCTTGTTGTACCATCCCTTTGCTGTTTTCTTTTCGTCTTCGAGCTTGTCGGAGGTGGTAAAGGTGAGCTTTGTGTTCAGCTTTTCGGCGATGGCTTCGGCGTGGGCGCGCATTTGGGATTGATTCTCGTCGCTGACACGACGAGCACGGGGGCTGCCGAATTGATTTTCTATACGACGGTAGGCAAGTGGTGCGTCGGTGTTGCGGGTTACGACTACTGCACGACCGGATATGCCGCTGTTGGCGGGCTTGGCTGTCTCGACAGTCCATCCTTCGCCGAGTTCTGACTGAATCCAGTCGGAGAGTTCCTTCTGGGTAAAGCCTTTTTGGTAGGCTCGGATGTTTCCGGCTTTGTCGGTTACGAGGATTTCGCTTGGCGAGTCGAGTTCAATTTTTTGCTTTTGCCTTTCCATTTCCTTTGCGTCACGGACGTTTATAATCATCTTGCCGCCTGGTTTTACCTTATCAGCCATGTTCTTTAAAACGTCTGCACGCCAATCGTCGGGAATGACATTGAGAACTGCATTGGAGATAACCACGTCGTACTTGCCTTTTATGTCCTCGTATTTTAGATAGGTTGGTGCGGTTCTGTTCTCTGATGGATATGGCTCCACGTCTTCGACGTTGAATCCCATATCGCGCAAGGCTTCCGTGCCTTTCCCGAGACCGCTTGACGCGTCGAGCACCGAAGCTCCGTCCATGCCTTGGGATTTCATCCAGTCGCCAATCTTTTTATAAGTGTTGACGGTAGATGTGATTTGTGTGGTGTGCTGTCCTGTGTTTGTGGTCTGACCGCTGAGCCATGTGGGGTATTTGTCGAAAAGTTGGGTAGATGTATATCCCCAATCGCTTTGGTCGATGTCATTCATAAGAATGTCGTTAACATTCTCATTGAACGTGTCGAGAAGGGTGTCTATAGCCTCATCCATCTTGTTGAGTGCATCGGGAATGTTAAGCAAAGTCTTTATGGCTTTCTTGATTCTGTCCCAAAGTGAGGTGTCGCCTTGTGATTTGAGTTGTTTTGCTGCACGTATGATGCGGTCTAAGATTGACAGGTCTTCCCTGTCAAAGCCTTGTAATGCCCGTCTTTGTCTCTGGTCAGCCATCTGTGCGGCAAATTCGTATTCATTCAACAATCCCCTGTCATTTTCGCTGAATAGGGTTTTATTGTCCAATGCCTTTTTGTAAATGTCAAATATTGTATTGACTGCATCAATCTGCTGCTTGGTGAGAATACCTTCCGCCTTGCCTTTCTTGACAATGCTTATTGCTCCAGTTGTAGCTTGGTGTATAAGCTCATGAAGGATAACAGTCGGCAGTTCCTGCTCAGAAGAAGCGGTGCGACAGAAAGCCTCGATGTAATAATGAAGGTCTCTTTTTGTTCCTGACTCTCCAAAATTACCCTTGCCAGATGCGTCCTCGTTGGCTACTTCTATTGAAGAACCTAAACGCTTGGCAATGCTTATCGTCTTATCAAAGATTTCATTAAGTCGAGAATCTTTGTTAATCTGCTTGTAGATTTTGTCGAGTTTGTCGATGGTGATTGGTTCCCCTGCAGTGAGTCCCAAACTTTCTGACAGTCGAACGGCTCTCCTTTCTCGATAGCTTCTCTCTCTTTCAATGCAAGCAAGGAGCGTAAGGTTTTGCGCCTCTGATATTCCGCTGTCAGCTTTTCTTCCAGTTGGTCTCTGTATTTGCAGATCCCGTTGATTTCTTCTTTCATTTTGTTCTAATAGTTGTTTATAGTAACGGTATTCTTCTTCGAGTTCCCACTGCTTCATGTGAGCAAAGCTGTTCATGTCGGCGAGAAGTTTTGATGTAACATATTGCTTATCTTTCTCCGATAGTCCTTTTGTAGCATTCTCGATGGCACTGTCAAACTCGTTTTCAATTTGCAAAGATACGGATTTTTCGACATCTTCGGGAATAATGCGTGAATTATTAACATTATTTGTGGAATTTGAGTAGGCGAGGCGGTTGGTGTTGTCGGCGGAAGAAGATTCGTCAGCTACTCTTATCCCCATTTTCGAAAGCACATCAAGCATCTTAGGAAGATTACTTTCGTAAACTTCACCGACGAACTTGTTGTTTTTCTGATAGAATACGCCATCTACGAGTTTTGCAATCTCGTCATTCTGATATATTTTACCGCTCTTCTGTTTTGACTTTGGAACATGCACCAAATATTTTGGTTCTCCCCAATTCCTTGTTTTGGTTTCAATCTTTATCTTTCCGTCAGAGCTTGTTATTGTCTCTCCACGTTTTATGTCTTCGAGTTTTGATGAAATCGGGGAGCCGGCACTTGCCATCATCGACGGTTGCCAATTTGCGGGCATTAGTATTCCGTCGTGGGTATTCCCGTCAATATCAGAGTATGTGACAATCTGACCCGGGAACGACCCTTCTGTAGTCATAGAGTCATTGATTGCCTGTAAGATATTCCCTGTAAGGATGTATCTGTTCTCTCTTGTCTGATTAGGAATCTTTGAATCCCAATTTGACAAGTTAGTTTGCGTTGCTTCATAATAGTTATCATTTGTGTGTTTCTTGATATTATTTATAGCCGCACTGTCAGACATTTTAACTTCGACTCTTCTTCTTCCGTCGAGAGTGGCGAATATGCCGATAGAGGTTGAAGGAGTCAGCTTGTCCTTTGATATTTTGAATCCGCAGAAAATTGCAGGAGATGAGTCGTCAAACATCAAGTCATACACATTTGTCGGCACAAGATATGTGCTGCCAATATCGAAAGTATAAAACCTCGTCAATAAGGCATCCGATTCATTCTGAATATTGTTAATATTCTTGTCGTGCTTATCTACAATTGCTTTCCTCAACTCCTTTATGAATTTATCTATTGTGTCTCTTTTTTGTTCAGGAGTCAACTTGGTGCTTGCATCAATCTTTTCGATATTCTTTTGCATCTTTTCTTGTGATTCAGTCTTCTCCTTTTCGTATCGCGCATTTTCCTTTGCCTCGCGCTCTTTTTTCTGTGCGTCGATTCGCTCACGGATGGATGACATAAACTCCAAAGGAGACTTGAAATCTCCAAGAAGTCTTTTCTTTGTTGCTTCAATTTCGGTAGCCTTCATTGGTTTACGAAGGACATCGACTTCGACTTGTTCAACGTAAGCATTCTGCGCAAACGGGTTGTCTCCATTCGGGTCAACACCTTTTGACGATACTCGTTTTGACAATGTCTTTGCCCGAAGTGGCAGCACTTGAATCTTCAATTCATTTGAGTTTGTGCTGTCGAGATAGTCAATAAGATCTTTGTATCTTTGTGCGACATCAGTATAGAACGCCTCTTGTTCGTCGGTATCAAGAAGAGCCACACGCCCGGTGACTTTTGATGCAGTCTCGTCGTCAATCTTAACCTTGTCAAGTTTCTTTAAATCGTCACCAATCTTAAACGGGTCTTGGAGTTTGGGATAAATATCGGGATTGTCCTTTAGATACTCCAGTATAACCTGACCTCCGTATCTATTGAGTATGTCAAGAGTCTTAACATCATTGTCTTTGTTGCTCTGCGAAGTTGTAGTGTTGGCATTAAGTGATTTCAGCTTTGTAGAAAGCATCATCATAAGACGGTTTTCGGCTGGGACTGGAAGACCGAGATTGATGTAATATCCACGATGCACTTGCCCGGTTCGGTCGATACGACCCATCATCTGCATATAATCGTTGATGTCCTTCAATGCCTGTGCCACTATCATAGTTCTCTGACGCTGGTCTTTGAACCTCTTGGATGAATGTAGCGAAATACCTGTAGCGGCAGACTTATTGAGTATAACCACGTCTATCTTACCATTGTTGAAGTCTCTTGCAATACCCTTCTTGTCAACCTTTCCACGGCTTTGTACTTTATACGTTCCATCAGGCTGACGTACAAGACGGTCTTTTCTTCCTGTAAGCTCTCCTACAGTATATCCACGTTCTTGAAGTTTCTCTGTAATGGCATCAAGAGGACTAACGAAAACATCTCCAGTTGATTCCCTGATCATGTTTTCAAGTTCGTAATATGCGGCAGCGCCTTCCGCACCGAGAGATTCCGGCGTGAGTTTTTGGTTAACATCTCCCATTGGGCTTTTTACGGTATATTCCATTACCTTGTCGAGTCCTTTAAGTAATGGTGCTGCAAATGTAACATCGGTAACGGTGTCTCCTGCTGAATATCCCTCTATTGCGGACTCCATCGTGTTGTCAAGAGCAATGACAGGATGTCTTCCGGCTTCAATTTCCTTGGCAACTTCATCTACGATAGCGTCAACTTTAAGTGCAAGCATCAACTGGCTTGTATAATTGAATGTCTTACTTACAAATGGAGGGTTGTCAACTCCCATTTTGTTCGTTCCCTTTTTCTTGGTAGCGGATGAAGCAACGCTTGCGAGGTCTTTTGACATCTGTTCAAGCTTTGAGCCGACGTATTTTTTCTGGAACTCGATTATTCCGTTGAAAGCTCGAATAGTCTTGTCGTAATTATCTCTCGCCTTTTTTACAGTCGCAGGGTCTGAAATGGTTTTCCAGTCAGTGACAACATCTGTCATGTCACGCTCACGACGCACCATCTGTCCAGCGGTCGTAAGTGCTCGCGACATGATTTCCTGTAATGTCACACCACCTTTTTTAATAATGTCAAGCAGTTTTTCAACTTCCACATTAGCCTTGCTCATTGCTGTCCGCAATGCGTAAAGAGGCATCGTTTCGGGAGTTTTGGCAAATGTTGCGCTTGCGAACACGACAGCCTTTGCGTCTTTGACAATGGTCTGCATATACGCTCCGGTATTGCTCTTTCCGGCAGCGCCTTGGCTTTCATCCATCAGGATGTAATTGTCTTTTGCCAACTTTCTCAAAAATACTGCCTTAGCGTCACTTCTTGGTTTTGACGTGGTACTTTGTTTTTTCTTTGCGCCAATCTTGCTTGCCAATGATTTACTCTCTGAATCTCCAGTGCTTACTTGCGAATAAGAAAGGATGGCGTAATCATATTCAGATGGCAGCACTCCAGACTGGAAAATCTTCTTTTGCTGGTTTTCTGTCAGTGCGGAATAAACTACTTTACCATTCTCGTCAGTCATTACGCCCGGATTCTTTCCATTTGAGGCATTGAATATAAATGGTCTAAGGTTGCCGCTTCCAATATCAGCAAGGTCGCGATACATATCAGAGAACAAGTTTGCATCTTTTGTAATGAAGACTGGTTTCTTTCCTTGACGGACAGCCCATCGTATAAGTGAAGCCATCTGACGACCCTTACCGACTCCAGTTTGGTCTCCGATAACCATTCCATCGCCATTCTTCATATTGTATATAGCCATTGCAACAGAATCGACTTGTTCTGCTGCAAGGGCTTTGTGCATTTCATCTGTAGAATCATAGCCGAGTTCTCTTGTGACAAACTCATCTATGTTTCCTTCTTTCTCTTCAATCTTTTTTAGTGTCGCATCCATCGCCTCGACCATTGCGGCGGGTGCGACACTTTCAAGACTCATTGATGAATTATGAGAGCGATACGGAAGTTTGTCCGTAGTTAGGTCTCTCTTCTTTTCTTCTTTTAGTACGGACCCGTTTCCAGTCCCAGTTCCTCTGCCAGTATGTACTGTAGAGTCCATGTGTCCTGGTTGTTCTCCAGGTACTCCAGCATTTCCCCTTCCACTGGTATCAGTTCTTCGTTCCTGCCCGCTTCCTGTAGGAGGTAAAGAGCTTGGCTGCTCTTCTCCGCTCCCCATTCGTCCGTCATCTCGTCTATCTCCCTCTCGATTATCTCCTCGTCCTCCAGTTCTTCCTCGTCCTCCGTCGGATTCACCATTCCCGTCTTGTTGTACCAATAGAGGCCCATTACTTGGAGCCAATCCTCCCCGTACTCGTTCGACAGGTCTATCGCCTTTCTTAGATTCTCTTTGATGTCCTCTTTCGTCAATTTGCCCGGGTGTGTTGTCAGAGACAGGCACATCGAGCTGTCCTTCACGTAATACAATGTTTCCATTTGTCTTTTCATTTGAGTTGATGATGTTATTTACTGTGTCGTATAGCTTATCGAAGGAATCGGCTTTTGGGATCCAATTCTTCTGAACGGGAGGATAAACGTTTGACTTGGCACGTTCTTCCTCTGTTCTTCTTCCGTCGATAAGTATCATGCGAGTCGGGAATGTTGTTCCCTGTTTCGCATAGAGAGAGCCATCCATGTCAATCACGCCCTTAACGTTGTAGTGGTCGTAGAGGTATGCGAGGAATGGCTTGTCGTTCTGTATTGCCCCGTTTGAGGCAAACTTCTGTTCGCCGCCGATGATGATGGCTGCGCGTCCGTTGTCCCTCATGCGGTCGAGGGCATTGAGGGCAATCTGCTGGGCGAGTCCGCTAATCTTATAACCGTCGTAGTCCTTGGCGGCTGTCTCGCCGAATGGCGGGTTTGTTATGATGGCATCATAGTATTGCTCATCTGTGAATGGCTGTGTCGCATCTTGCGAGGTGACTTGTTTAAATCCTTGACCACGGAGGTTTTCAAGCCTGTTCTCGTCAATCTCGTTGACATGAACACGATTTGAAGGAATACCAAAGACGAGCATACCATTTCCGGCTGTAGGCTCAAATGCAGAGTAGAACATTCTCATTATCCTGCCGTTGGCGAACATGTCTGCACAGAAAGCCATAGGCAAAGGTGTTGAGTACTGTTGTAATGCCACTCTGTTGCTGCTGCGCATTGAGATAGTAGGCTGCAAGTTGTAGAGAAGCTTTATCTTTTCAAAAGTCTCTTTTCTGAACTTGTGTATATCTCTTTGCCCCGGTATGCGTGCTTCTTCCATTATATCCCGGGCGACTTTCACAAGTGCATCCTCGACAAGCTCCTGCAGCTTGATGTCATCCTTGCCATCTTCAATCTGCATACCAGACTCACGGGCAGCCTTGCGAATGTCAACGATTGACTTATATGGCTTTTCTCCAGTCTTCATAGCTTGCATTAGAGCGTCTGTTACACTATTTACAAAATTACGCTCAGCTTGCTTTTGGTCTTTTTGCGAGAGGTCAGCACCGTTGAGTCTTGCAATCTTTTCGAGTTCATTGGCTATCTCCTCGAAATCTTCCGCTGAGCCGGACTTGCCGTATATCATATTCTCTTCTTGTTTCAAGAGGTCTATGACACGACTTGCGGCAGTCTTGGTGAGTGTTATGTCACGGAAGAGCCGCTTTTCATCCTCGGCAGCAAGGCTCATGATGTAGTTCATCTGCTTTTCTGAAGCTGGTGCCACCTCGTCATTCAGATGCTCCATGTACTTCATGCAAGCCGCAACGAGAGAGTCCTTTGGATAGCCGGTTGTCATTTTCGGAGCGAACCAGTAGGCATTCTCATCCATTGTGTCGGAGGGTACTTTGTACTTTTCGCAGACAATCGGGAATACCTTTTGCCACATAGCGGAAATCATTTGCTCCTTTGTCATTGCCTCAAGTTCCTCTTTTGTGAAGGGGAAGTTTGAGGCTTGGGTATGTGTTGTAGGATTTTGTAGGTCTTGGGTAGGGGGTTGTAGCTGCTGTTCCTCTTGTCCTGTCTCTTGCTCTGCATTTAGGGCTTCCTCTGCCGCCCATTCGCTTAGGGGCTTGCGGACTCCATCGACAAGGTACTTGTTGTTCCATGTCTCGGTGAGGAGGTCGGTGATGTCCTGGTCGTTCCATTGGGAATTTTCCTTGATGGTGTCGCCTACCATTGAATGCATCTTTTCAAGCCAATCGTTGAACACCGTTGCACCATCCTTAACCATTGCATAGCCAAGTTTGGCGGTTGCCCTGAATACATCGGCAAGCATTTCTATCTGACGGGCATTGAGACCTACGAGGCTGACGTTCGCGTCGGCTCGTCCTGCGTCGCGGAATTTCTTCATCACGTCCTTAAACTCATCGAAAGCCTGCTTTGTATCAGACTTCTTTTCTTGTTTTGGAGTTTCGGGCTTTGGTGCTTCTGTTTTTGGCTTTTCTGCTTTCTGCTCCGTCTTTGGCTTTTCTGCATTTGGTTTCTGTTTAGAAACAGGTTTTTTCTCTGATTCCCTATCAGTTCCTTCCTTATCCATAATGCGACCGACTATCTCACGATAGAACAGTTCGGCGATAGTTCCCATGTTTTCGCCTCTGAGGAAGTCTTTTGCCAACTCCTTGGCATTCTCGTCGGCGATTTCGTCAGCGTCGATGGCTGCGAGTTTTTCATCTTCGGAAAGATTCTCCCAAACATTGGGATTGTTTCTCTTATCGAGCCAATTCTCAAATGCGATTGCTGCGTCAACGGAAGAGAAGATTGCTGCGAGGTGTTCGCCATCAAATCCTTGCATCT
>JBJEAV010000162.1:0-2908 GCA_051869395.1 Prevotella sp. | reverse complement strand
AACATAGAACTTGACTGGGAGGGATTTATAGCCCTGTAAGGGCGACATAACATAGGATAGGGCGTGAGCCCTATCATTTATGGAGTCTTTTTTTTTCCCCTCCCTCTCCCTCACCGCGCGCCAAAGGCGCGCGGTGAGGGAGAGGGAGGGAAGGTAAGAGAAAACGCATCTTACACAGGGTTAAAACCCTGTGCTAATCTATGCCGCCCTTTCAGGGCTACCTATATCTATGCCAACCTTTCAGGGCTACCTATATCTATGCCGCCCTTTCAGGGCTAAAGATGCTTATGCTTACAATACAATGATAGCTCTGATAAATCATCTATAATATTATCGGCACCTGCCTCGACAAGTTCCTCGCGGGTGGCATTGCCATAGGTGACGCCGCAGGTGGTGCATCCCGCACCCTTGCCCATAAGGATATCCACGGGCATATCGCCTACTACCAACGTCTGCGAGGCATCGATGTTCAGCTCGCGAAGTGTCATGAGGACAGGCTCGGGGTCGGGTTTGTGTTTCGTCACGCTGTCGGCTCCAAGCAGGAGGTCGAAATACTTGATAATGCCCATCGAGGTGAGCAGGTCGCGCAGGGATTCCGAACCGCGCGATGTCGCCACACTCATGCGTATGCCTTGGCGACTCAATGACTCCAATGTCTCAGCCACATGGGGGAACATCTGCGGCGGCATCTTGTCCTTGTTTATCTCGAATTGGCGATGATAAAACTCCACGCATCTGTCGATGACTTCATCCGGGGCATCGGGCAGGAGACTGCGGAAACAACCCGCCAAAGGCAAACCTATAGTAGAGGCACAGGAGTCCCCGTCTTTACGGGGGAGTCCCTGTGCCTCAAGTGTCTGTTGCATGGTGACTACGATATTTCGGCGAGTGTCACCAAGTGTCCCGTCGAAATCGAATATAATCAGTTTGAAAGGCATCAAAACGTAGTAATTACAATGAATCTATCACCTTGCATACGTCGGCAAAGATTTCCTCGAGTATGCCGTAGCTCTTCACGTAGTGGTGCAGGCCCTCGGCCTTGTACCAGTCGATGAGGGGAGCAGTCTGGGTGTTATACACTGCAAGACGCTTGTTGATGGTCTCCTCGTTGTCGTCGCTGCGTCCCTGCTCCTTGCCGCGGTTGAGAAGGCGTGCCATGAGGATGTCCTCGGGAGCGTAAAGCTCAATCATGGCAGCAATGCTGTGTCCGCGCTCAGCCAGCATCTTCTTCAGGGCCTCTGCCTGCGGGATGGTGCGGGGGAAGCCGTCGAAGATAACGCCTTTGTGCTCCTTGCCGAAGCTATCATACACATTAGCGAGGATATCAACCATCAGTTCGTCGGGAATGAGTTGTCCCTTGTCGATGTAGGCCTTGGCGGTCTTGCCAAGTTCCGTTCCGTTCTTGATTTCGCTGCGCAGCACATCTCCTGTAGAGATATGCTCAAAACCATACTTCTTGATCAATAAGTCACTCTGTGTGCCCTTGCCTGAGCCTGGGGCACCGAAAATTACAATATTCTTCATCTCTCTTTTTAATATTTTAATATTTTAATTCTTTAATTCTTAATTAAAAAACACAGAGTCACGGAGTGACAGAGTTTTTTTATTTTGAACACAAAGACACAAAGACACAAAGTTCTCTTTCCCCGCTGAATGAAGATACAGAGAGCAGCAAAGCTGCTTACAAAGTCCACAAAGATTACTACACGCAAGGCTTTGTGGCGTCTTTTTAAGTCGCTTGTCACCTTTCTTTCCGTGATAAATCCTTTGTCCCTTTGTGTCTTTGTGTTTTAATTATACATGCTAAACTTCAATTCTTTAATATTTTAATTCTTTAATTCTTAATTTTTAATTCTTCAGGCACGGAATTCCACGGCTTTTCTATGCGGATGCCTCTGGGAGCGTGGGCGTCTCGCCTGCGGCCTGTCGGGAAAGCATATTACTCTTATTACCATTGTTTTGATTACTCTCTACGCAGGCCGCGGGCGAGACGCCCACGCTCCCAGAGGCATCCGCATCCCCAACGCCAAAGAGCCGTGTCTATACTTTGGTATAGCCTTTAGCAAACAAGCCCGAAAACATCGCGCAGCCCAGCCGTGTCTTTTTATAAAAAGCCGTGTCAATCCGTGCCTAAAAATTCTTGTCCACAGATTCTTTCAATTTTTCAATCTTTCAATTTTTCAATGTATAAATGTCCCTCAATCCGCGTGCCTGCTGGTCGTAGTCGAGACCATAACCGATGATGAAATCATTGGGTATCTCGAACGCCACATATTTAATGTCGAGGTCTTCCTTCAGACGGTCGGGTTTGAAGAGCAGGGTACACAGTTCCACTGACGCGGGATGACGTGTGCCGAGCGACTCTATCATACGCTTCATCGTGGTGCCCGTCTCAATGATGTCCTCGAGGATGATGACGTGACGACCGCACAGGTCCTCATTGATACCAATCACTTCCTTCACCTTGCCCGTGGACATTGTGCCCTGATAGCTGGCGAGCTTCACGAACGAAATCTCACACGGAACGGTCGTCACGCGCACCAGGTCGGCGGCGAAGACAAACGACCCGTTGAGCACAGCGAGGAAGAGCGGATTCTTGTCAGAATAGTCACGGCTGATCTCCTCAGCAAGCTCTTTCACACGCTTTAGAATTGTCTCTTCAGGAATGGACGTAACGAACGTCTTATCCTTGATTTTTACCTCTTTTGTTGCCATTTTACTGCCATTTTACAAATTTTGTCGCAAAATTACTAAAAAAATTGCAGAAAAGCATCATCTATTAATATAAATTTTGTATTTTTGCACGTATGAAGATATTTACGAGCGCCCAGATACACGAACTGGACAAGTTTACGATAGAAAATGAGCCGATAAAGTCTATCGACCTCATGGAACGTGCGGCAAGGGC
>JBJEAV010000161.1:9336-13457 GCA_051869395.1 Prevotella sp. | reverse complement strand
CTGCAGGTTCATGTTCATCTTCCAGTTACCTGCTACAATTTTCTTTCTCATTTTTTTGTTCTTTTTTAAAAGTTGATATATTATACTTGATCTTTCCTTGCTTCTCACCCATGTCGTCCATGCCCAAAGCCTGTCGGCGATGGTCAGCAGCAACAGGGGAATCACAAACCATGACACTATCCACGCTGCCCGCTTCGAGGTGAGGTCGGCGGGCATTGTCCCCACCACTGATTTCTCTATGGGCGACGTTGCCTGAGTTTCGTCGGGCAAGGCGTTGTGGCTCCATTTGCCTATTATCTTGCCGTCCTTCATGACCACCAGCCCGGGACTGCTCCTTATGATGGTGCGCAGGGTGGTGGCGTCAGTCAGGCAGAACGGGTATTCGGCTCCTGTCATGTCCTTCCATTTCTCTATGTTAGCCATGCTGCTTGCCGTCAGACAGTAGAACGGCACACCGTTGTCCTTGGCATAGTCATACATGCGGTTGATGTCGCTGAACTGCATGTCGTCCGACTTTTCCAGATAAGGCGCCACTAATAGCATTGTGTATCCATCTGAGTTCACCACCTCCTCGGTGATGTCCTCATCGTCGGCTATCCTTGTTATCGTGAAGTCGTGTATCGGGGGCACATATCCCTCTGAGGTCTGCACCGTGCGGCTGTCGATGAATGTCCATGTCGAGTCGGGATAATCGTCGAGTGTGAACTCGCGCCTTTCCCCGTTCTTCTCCAGTATGAACGTTGTCTCAAACTGCGGTTGCTCGGCGTCCTCGGGTATTTCCATCCCCTTGCGTATGTCAGCCCCCACATGATAGGGTCTGAAGTCAAACGGCGGCAGGATATAAAGACTGTATGCCGACAATCCGAGCACGAACAATATGGTGTAGTTGATGACTATCCACTGTGTGCCCCTGCTCACGAATCTCACCATCCCCATCGGCCGCATCACCAATAGCAGGGCAGCGGCTGTAAGCACCACGTTCTTAAAGAACGTCTCCCAGTTGGTCAGCACCACGGCGTCGCCGAAGCAGCCGCAGTCGCTCACGGGATTGCTTATTGCAAGCCATAGCGTCAGCGGAGTCATCACCGCCATGAACACCATTATGAGCTTTGTCACCATTCGTCTTCGGATGGCGAAGAGCAGCAGCATGCCCAACGTGAACTCCGTTGCCGACAGTGCCACAGCAGCCGTCAGCGTCAGCACCTCGGGCACCATCTGTGCCATTCCCCATGCCGCCAAATAGTCTTCAATCTTTATCTGCGAGCCTATGGGGTCAACGGCCTTGACGAATCCCGATGCCAGGAATGTCAGTGCCACCACGAAGCGGCATACGTTAGTAGCCGAGCTTGATAGCGCCGAATACCGCATAGTTGATGATGTCCATATAGTTGCCCTCCACTCCCTCGCTGACGAGAGTCTCGCCGTTGAGGTCTTCTATCTCTTTGATGCGCTGCAGCTTGGTGAGGATGAAGTCGGTGTAGCTGCTCACTCTCATCGACCGCCACGCCTCGTCGTAGTCGTGGTTCTTGCGCTTCATCAGCTCCAGTGCTTCCTTAGCGTGCCTGTCATACAGGGCGAGAGCCTCGTCGCAGGTGATGTCCACCGTGTCGGCGAATCCCTTCTCCACCTGTATCAGTCCCACGATGCCGTAGTTTATGAGTGCCACGAATTCCGGTCTGATGCCTTCGCCCACCATCGACTCCTTCTTTATCTCCAGGCTCCTGATTCTCTTTGCCTTGATGAAGAGCTGGTCGGTGAGCGACGACGGCCTCAGTATTCTCCACGACGCTCCGTAGTCGTGCAGCTTCTTGGCGAACAGTTCGCGACATTCTGCCATGATGGCTTCAAATTCCTTGTTTGTATCCATTTCGGGTGCAAAGTTACATATTTATATTTAAACGACCAAATATCGCGCCTTATTCTTTTTGTTTTTTGTGAATATACTTGATTTTGGCGCATTGCATGTCGAATCTCACCTTCAGCGAGTCGAGTTTCATCTTCGTCTTGGTGAGCATATCCAGTTCCTCGGCGGTGGCTCTCAGCTCTGCCTTGTCCTTCTCCACCTTGTCCTTGATGTATTTATAGTCGAGGGTCACTGCCTGCAGCACACTGTCGGTGATGGCGAGGTCTTCCTGCGCCTCCTTCAGCGATATGTTCTGAAACAGCTTCAGGGCTTTCTTCCTCGTCTCCACGGCGTTGGGATACACCTTGCGCAGTGAGTCTATGGCTATCTTGGCGCGGTCATACTTGCCCTCGCCGAAATACTTCTCTGCCTGCACCAACATGTCCTCGGCAGCCTTTTGCGCGTCATTGCCGCTGCATGAGGCAAACAGCATCGCGCCTAAGATAATATGTAAAATCAAACACTTTTTCATTGCAATGTTAATTTTCAAATTGCAAATTTATATAATAAACGATAGAAAAAAGAAAAAACCGCCTATAATTTAATGTTATTTAACGGAACACCCCCTAATTCTTAATCCCTAATTCCTAATTTCTCCTTACCTTTGCAACCGTTTTTTGAAGAAATAGGTTAACAAGATGAAATTGTACTCAGACAGTGAATTAGCACAAATTCTTGACAAGAAAGTTTTCCATTTGATATCTGAAGCTGCCGACAGCCTTAACCTCGAATGTTATGTTGTCGGAGGGTTTGTTCGTGACATTTTCCTACAGCGACCTTCCAACGATATCGATGTTGTTGTAGTAGGAAGCGGAATACAGGTGGCATCGGCGCTCAAGGAGAGGCTTGGCAAGAAGGCGCATCTCTCGGTGTTCCGTAACTTCGGTACGGCACAGGTGAAATATCATGACACCGAAGTGGAGTTTGTCGGAGCGCGCAAGGAAAGCTACAGGCATGACTCGCGCAAACCCGTCGTTGAGAACGGTACTCTTGAGGATGACCAGAACCGCCGCGACTTCACCATCAATGCCATGGCTATCTGCCTGAACAAGGAACGCTTTGGCGAACTTGTTGACCCCTTCGACGGTATCTACGACCTTGAGGACGGTGTCATTGCCACTCCACTCGACCCCGACATCACTTTCTCTGACGACCCCTTGCGCATGCTCCGCTGCATACGTTTCGCCACCCAGCTCAATTTCATGATTGAGGACGAGACCTTCGATGCTCTCGGGCGCAATGCCGAGCGCATCAAGATTATAAGTGGTGAGCGCATCAAGGATGAACTCAACAAGATTCTCATGTCGCCCACGCCCAGCCGCGGATTTGTTGACCTCCACCGCTGCGGCCTCCTTCAGCTCATCATGCCCGAACTCTCTGCGCTCGACATCGTGGAGACCAAGAACGGCATTTCCCATAAGAACAATTTCTATCACACCTTGGAGGTGCTTGATAACGTCTGCCGCCGTACCGACAACCTTTGGCTACGTTGGGGTGCCCTGCTGCATGACATCGGCAAGGCCAAGTGCCGCAAGTTTGAGGGCACGGCATGGACGTTCTATAATCATAACTATGTGGGTGCCAAGATGGTGCCCTCGCTCTTCCGACGCCTCTCGCTTCCTCTCGACTCCAAGATGAAGTATGTGCAGAAGATGGTGGAGCTGCACATGCGCCCAATAGTCATTGCCGACGAGGTGGTCACCGACAGTGCAGTGCGCCGTCTTGTCAATGATGCCGGTGATGACATCGACGACCTCATGACTCTCTGCGAGGCTGACATCACGAGCAAGAACGAGGTGAGAAAAAAGCTCTTCCTCGAGAATTTCCGTATGGTGCGCGAGAAAATCACCGACCTCAAGGAGAAGGATTACAAGCGTCTCCTGCAGCCCGTGATTGACGGCGACGAGATTATGCAGATGTTCAATCTAAAGCCCTCGCGCGAGGTAGGTGAGTTGAAGAAGGTGATGAAGGATGCCGTGCTCGACAATCTCGTGCCCAACGAGCGCGAGCCGCTTATGGCTTTGCTCATGCAGAAAGCCCGCGATATGGGGCTAATTGCCACAGATTAAGCTTTTTGACCACGGATGTTTTTTTGACCACGGATGTTTTATTTTTGACCACAGATTATCACAGATTAAGAGCCTTTGGCTCGGATTATTTATAATTGAAAGATTGAAAGATTGAAAGATTGAAATATTGAAATATTAAAATCTGTGAT
>JBJEAV010000161.1:2808-9236 GCA_051869395.1 Prevotella sp. | reverse complement strand
ATTGAAAGATTGAAAGATTGAAAGATTGAAATATTGAAATATTAAAATCTGTGATAATCAGAATATCTCTGATATTTAAATAATCTGTGATAATCTGTGATAATCTGTGGACAAAAAAACTATCAGTGGAAAACTATCAGTGGAAAAATAGGACGGAATATAGGATAAATTGCAAAAAAAAGGGCGGGAGAATGAAAAATAGGAATAATAAGTGTTAAATAAACAATATAATACGTACAATATAATTTAATAATGTGTATCTTTGCACCTCGAAAACATTAACATAGAGTTAGTTTTGGAAAAATAGACAAGAGAAAATAAACAGTAATATTTTTAATAGGTATGAAAAAAGGAAAGATTTTTTTGATGGCGACTCTCGCAGCAGTGCTCGCATCGTGTGGAAGCAAGTCAGGCGGCAAGCCTAACTTTGCCGACAATGAGTACGCAGTGCGCACAGTCACCACTGAGGGAACTGAGTTGCAGACAACTTATCCTGCAACCATCAAGGGTATTCAGGACGTGCAGATACGTCCGAAGGTATCAGGATTCATCACTAAGGTTTGCGTGCAGGAAGGACAGAGCGTCTCGGCAGGACAGCTCCTCTTCGTTATCGACAACGAGACCTATCAGGCACAGCTCCGCCAGGCTAAGGCATCGGTAAACACCGCCCAGGCTCAGCTTGCCACCTCTAAACTGACTTACGAGAACTCGAAGAAACTTTTTGAGGCTAATGTCATCGGACAGTATGAACTTCAGACTGCCGAGAACTCATACAACACAGCCCAGGCACAGCTCGCCCAGGCCAAGGCTGGTCTTGCTTCTGCCGAGGAGATGCTCAGTTTCTGCTATGTCAAGAGTCCCGCTTCGGGCGTTGTAGGTTCGCTGCCATTCAAGGTGGGTGCCTTGGTCAGCGCATCAAGTGCAGAGCCTCTGACAACAGTGTCGGACATCAACACCATTGAGGTGTATTTCTCGGTGACTGAGAAGGACATGCTCGCCATGACAAAGAACGACGGTGGAGTGAGTGGGGCGTTGGCTGCCTTCCCTGCTGTGAAACTGCAACTTGCCGACGGCAGTATCTATTCAGAGCCGGGCAAGGTGGTGAAGGCCAGCGGTGTGATTGACGCAACAACCGGTTCGGTGTCGCTCATCGCCCGTTTTGCCAATCCTCGTCACGAGTTGCGCTCGGGTGGTGCCGGACAGATTGTCATCCCCAACGTGAGCAGCAATGCCATCATCATCCCTCAGGTGGCTACCTCTGAGGTGCAGAACAAGAAGTTTGTTTATCTCGTAGGCAAGGACAACAAGGTGAAATACACCGAAATCAAGGTAAACCCCGTTGACGATGGTGTGAACTATATCGTAACCGACGGATTGAAGCCCGGCGACCGCTATGTCTCTAAGGGTATTGCGTCGCTCCACGACGGTATGGAAATCAAGCCAATCACCGAGGCCCAGTATCAGAAGAAGATCGACGATGCCGCAAAGCTTGGCGAAGGACAGAGCTCGGCTTCGTCAGTGATTGACGCACTTAGCAGTAAGAAGTAATTTTTAATTAGTAGTTATGACATTCACAAATTTCATCAAGCGTCCGGTGCTCTCGACGGTGATATCGATATTCTTCGTTATCCTCGGACTTATCGGACTTATATCACTGCCTATCGAGCAGTTCCCTGATGTGGCTCCGCCTACCATCTCGGTGCGCACCACATATACGGGTGCCGACGCACAGACAGTGCTCAACTCCGTGATTGTTCCCCTTGAGGAGAGTATCAACGGAGTGGAGAACATGACCTATATGACCTCACAGGCCACCAATGACGGTATGGCCTCAATCACTGTGTATTTCAAGCAAGGCTCGGATGCCGACATGGCTGCCGTGAACGTGCAGAACCGCGTGTCGCAGGCTCAGGCACTGCTGCCCGCCGAGGTAACCCGCGTGGGTGTGACCGTGACAAAGCAGCAGACCTCAAACGTCATCATGTTCACCCTCACATCCGAGGACGGACGATACGACGACGAGTTCCTCACCAACTACAACGAAATCAACGTCATCCCAGCCATCAAGCGTATCAACGGTGTGGGTGGAGTGATGTCGCCGGGTATGAAGACCTACTCAATGCGTATATGGCTCAAGCCCGACAAGATGAAGCAATACAACATGATGCCGTCGGACGTGTCGGCTGCCCT
Source organism: Prevotella sp. (assembly GCA_051869395.1). Classification (GTDB taxonomy): domain Bacteria; phylum Bacteroidota; class Bacteroidia; order Bacteroidales; family Bacteroidaceae; genus Prevotella. Next base: position 7,046 of record JBJEAV010000161.1, on the reverse strand, counting down.
TGCCGAGCAGAACATCGAGGCTGCACCGGGTAAGTTTGGTGAGCAGTCGAATGTTTCGTTCCAATATGTGATGCGCTACAAGGGACGCTTGAAGACTCCCGAGGAATATGGCGACATCATCATCCGCTCGGACGCCAACGGACAGACACTCCGACTGAAGGACGTGGCTAAGGTGGAACTTGGCGGTCTCGACTACAGTGTGTCGATGAAGAACAACGGCCAGCCGTCGGTGATGGGTATGGTGCAGCAGATTGCCGGCTCCAACGCCACACAGATTGCAGCCGACGTGAAGGCTGAGCTTGAGAAGCAGGCAAAGTCGTTCCCCCCGGGCATGGAGTATAAGATCAACATGGACGTGACGGAGTTCCTCTTCGCAGCCATCGAGGAGGTGGTGTTCACCCTTGTGCTCACCCTCTTGTTAGTGTTCCTCGTTGTGTATGTGTTCCTGCAGGACTTCCGCTCCACGCTTATTCCTATGATTGCAGTGCCGGTGGCCCTTATCGGTACGTTCCTCTTCTTGTGGTTGTTTGGATTCTCCATCAACCTGCTTGTGCTTTCGGCATTGCTTCTTGCCATTGCCATCGTGGTGGATGACGCCATCGTGGTGGTGGAGGCTGTGCACGCCAAGCTCGACCAGGGCTACAAGAGTGCCTTGACTGCATCTATCGACGCGATGAACGAGATTACGGGTGCTATCATCTCAATCACACTTGTGATGGCAGCCGTGTTCGTGCCTGTGTCGTTCATGGGCGGTACGAGCGGTACGTTCTATCGTGTGTTCGGTATCACCATGGCGGTGTCAATCCTTATCTCCGCCCTCAACGCCTTGACCCTGTCGCCTGCGCTTTGTGCCATCCTGCTGAAGCCGCATACGGGCGAGGGCGAGCACAAGAAGTCGATGGTCGACCGATTCCACGAGGCATTCAACTATCAGTATAACAGGATTCAGGCTAAATATAAGAAAGGTGTAGAGAATGTCATCAAGCATCGCATTGCAGCCGGAGTGACAGTGGCTCTCGGTATTGTGATTCTCGTTGTCACCATGGCAACCACCAACACCGGACTGGTGCCCGACGAGGACAACGGAGTATTGTTCTGTACGGTGTCTATGGCTCCTGGTACTGGTGAGGCGCGCACCCGCGAGTGTGTTGAACAGATTGACAAACTGCTTGCCGCCAACCCAGCCATCAAGACCCGCGAGCGTCTGCTCGGATATAACTTCATAGCAGGACAGGGTTCCGACCAGGCTACGTTCATCATCAAACTGAAGCCATTCGAGGAGCGTCCGGCAGGATTCTTCTATAATCTCTCGGGATTGTGGCAGGGCGACGGTATCAAGCGTTTCTTCCTCAACCCGATGTCTAACACTGCCGTGCTCGGTATGATATACAAGCAGACTGCCGAAATCAAGGATGCACAGATTCTTGCCTTCGCTCCGCCTATGATCAACGGTTTCGGTATGACCAACGGTGTCACCTTCACCATGCAGGACAAGACCGGTGGCGACCTCAACAAGTTCTTCGAGATTACAAAGAACTATCTCGCCGAGCTTAACAAGCGCCCTGAGATTGCACAGGCCATGACATCTTATAATCCTAACTATCCCCAGTATATGGTGGATGTGGATGTGGCTAAGTGTAAGCAGGCCGGTATATCGCCCAACACCGTGCTCACCACATTGCAGGGTTACTATGGAGGTCTGTATGCCTCGAACATGAACGCCTACGGTAAGCTCTACCGCGTGATGATCAAGGGTGACATCGAGAGCCGTGAGAATATCTCAGGTCTTAATAATATATATGTACGCACGTCGGCTGGCATGTCGCCTGTGAAGGAGTTCTGCAACCTTCGCCGTGTGTATGGTCCGTCGAACGTCAACCGTTTTAACCTCTTCACTGCCATCAACGTCAATGCGTCGGCAGCCACAGGTTACTCATCGGGTGACGCCATCCGTGCCATCGAGGAAGTGGCTGCACAGGTGTTGCCACAGGGATATGGTATCGACTACTCGGGTCTGACCCGTTCGGAGCGTGAGTCGAGCGACTCCACTGCCATCATCTTCGTGATGTGTATCGTGTTCGTTTACCTTATCCTCTCGGCACAGTATGAGAGCTACATCCTGCCGTTGGCGGTTATCCTCTCTATACCATTCGGACTTGCCGGAGCGTTTATCTTCACTCAGATATTCGGTCACTCCAACGATATCTACATGCAGATTGCGCTCATCATGCTTATCGGACTTTTGGCAAAGAACGCCATCCTTATCGTGCAGTTCGCCCTTGAGCGCCGTCAGATGGGTATGGCCATCAAGTATTCAGCCATCTTGGGTGCCGCAGCCCGTCTGCGTCCTATCCTCATGACATCATTGGCGATGATCATCGGTCTGTTGCCTCTGATGTTCGCCTCGGGAGTAGGTAAGAACGGTAACCAGACCCTTGGTGCGGCTGCCGTGGGCGGTATGCTCCTCGGAACGTTGCTCCAGGTGTTCATCGTGCCCGCCCTATTCGCCGTGTTCCAGTGGTTGCAGGAGCGCATCTCGCCGATGAAGTTTGCCGACGACGAGGCTCATGTTGATTCCGAGATCAAGCAGTTTGCCAATCCGTTTGCGGCTGCCGAACTCCAGAAGCTCATTGAGAAGAGAGACAGGGGAGAGGAGTAAGTTTTAAGGAGATAGAGGAAGTTAAAGGGAGTTAAAGAAGATAAAAGACAAATGTTTTGGCCTTGATAATTCACAAATGAGCGAAAAGACTATTGTCTTCTAACTCCTTTTAACTCCTTCTAACTCCTTCTAACTCCTTCTAACTCCCCAAAATATAAAATAATAATATTTGAATTATGAAAATAAAGAATATAATTCCCTTTGCAGCCTCGGCATTGATGCTTGTGAGCTGTGGGATATACAACAAATATGAACGTCCTGAGGTCAACGCCCAAGGACTCATTCGCGACGTGCAGTCGAATACTGACACGCTCGCAGTGGCCGACACAACATCGTTCGGCAATCTTCCTTGGCGTCAGGTGTTCACCGACCCACAGTTGCAGTCGCTCATCGAGACGGCATTGACTCACAACACCGACTATCTCAACTGCGCACTCAACGTAAAGATGGTGGAGGCACAGCTCACCATGGCAAAGTTGGCATTCCTGCCTTCGGTGGCTTTCACTCCGCAGGGCACCATCTCGCAGTGGGACGGCAACAAGGCTTCGAAAATCTACTCATTGCCAGTGTCGGCATCGTGGAGCCTTGACCTCTTCGGCAATCTGCTCAATGTGAAGCGCAGCACCCAGATGCAGCTCCTCGGCATGAAGGACTATCAGCTCGTGGTGAAGACCAAGCTCATCACCAATGTGGCTAATATGTACTACACATTGCTTATGCTCGACCGCCAACTGGAGATACTCAACTCGATGTCGGAGCTGACCCAGGACACATGGCGCATAATGAAGTTGCAGAAAGACTTGGGACGTGCCAACGAGACAAGCGTGCAGAGTGCCGAGGCAAGTCATTACAGCGTGTTGACACAGGTGGCCGACATGAAGCGTCAGATTCGTGAGGTGGAGAACTCACTCTCGCTCGTGCTTGGACAGCAGGCACAGGCAATATCTCGCGGCAAGCTCGCCGACCAGTCGTTGCCCACAGAGTTCTCAACGGGTGTGGGCATACAGTTGCTTGCCAACCGTCCTGATGTCCACTATGCCGAGATGTCGCTCGCCTCGTGTTTCTACAACACCCAGCAGGCACGCTCCAACTTCTATCCACAGATAACCATCAGTGGCACGGGAGCATTCACCAACAACTCTGGTGCCGGAATAGTCAATCCCGGCAAGTGGCTTCTGTCGGCAGTGGGGAGTCTTGTGCAGCCCATTTTCCAGAACGGCCGCATCGTGGCAGGCCTGAAGGTGGCCAAGTATCAGCAGGAGCAGGCATTCAACACCTGGCAGCAGGCTGTGCTTTCGGCGGGTGCCGAGGTGAGCAATGCACTTGTGCAGTATAACTCCTCCGACGAGATGTCAAAGCTCGACGCCAAGCGTGTGGATGTCCTCACCAAGAACGTGGATATGACCCGCGAACTCTTCAAGTCAAAATCCGCATCTTATCTTGAGGTTATCTCGGCACAGAGTAATCTGCTCAATGCACAGATCTCACAGGTGACCGACGACTTCAACAAGATGCAGGCTGTGGTGAGCCTTTATTCGGCACTTGGAGGAGGAAGGGAATAGACGAAGCCTCACCCCCG
>JBJEAV010000161.1:0-2708 GCA_051869395.1 Prevotella sp. | reverse complement strand
GAAGCCTCACCCCCGCCCCCTCTCCAAGAGAGAGGGGAGGTAATTACCTTTGCGGGTGAGGGGGAGGAGGTGGGTGAGATATAAATGAATATTGAGTTAAATATAAATTAATTATTAATATGGCCAAACTTTCGGTATAATCATATTATCTCCCCTCTCTCTTGGAGAGGGGCCGGGGGTGAGGCTTTTTTTTTCTTTTTGTTATGATTAGTGACAAAGCATATATCGACCCTAAGGCGAAGATAGGCAAGAACGTTACCATCTATCCCTTCGCCTATATCGAGGGCGACGTGGTCATCGGCGATGACTGCATCATCTATCCTTATGCCTCAATTATGAATGGCGTGAGAATGGGACGTGCCAACAAGGTATATCAGAATACCGTTTTGGCAGCCGAGCCACAGGACTTCAACTATCGTGGCGACGCTACTGAGTTGGTGATTGGCGACGAGAATATCTTCCGCGAGAATGTGGTTATCAACCGTGCCACATTCAAGGACGGACAGACACGTATCGGCAACCGCAACTTCTTCATGGAGGGAGTGCATGTGTCGCACGACACCAAGATTGGCGACTACTGCACCTTCGGCTATGGTACTAAGGTGGCTGGCGACTGCGTGATATCCAGTGGTATCATGTTCTCCTCTTCGGTAATCATCAATCCCGGAGTGCGCGTAGGCGGCGGTTCGCTCATCACCTCCGGAGTGCGTATCTCCAAGGATGTGCCGCCGTTTATCGTGGCTACCCACAACCCCGTGGCTTACGGCGGTTTGAACGTCAAACTGCTTGAGTCGTCGGGCACGGCAGAGAATGTGATCACGCACATTGCCAACGCCTATCGACTGGTGTTCCATGGCAAGACAAGCACTCACGACGCCATCCGTCAGATTAAGGAGCAGGTGCCCGATGGAAAGGAAATACGCACCATCGTCAAGTTCCTTGAGGGCACGGAGTTAGGTATCATCACCAAGACAACGTAACATTGTGGTCATCAGACTTAACTTATGAAGAGAATCATCCAATACATATCAATATTATCGGTGGCGCTTGTCATGGCTTGTAGTAAAGGTCATGACAAGCGTCCTGATGATTATTATGTCAACCACTACAAACAATTCGCCAAAGCCTTCGAGGACTCCTCGCTTGTTGGCCTTGCGACACGTACAAACTTGTTTTGTGCAGAGGCGGCAGCCGGTAATGACACGATTGAGAAAGCTGTTGCACTCTTGGAATCAGGCGACATCCAGAACTATTACTACGACAATCCTACCGAAGCCATCAAGTTCTACAAGAACTCGATAGCCTATTTCGAATCCAAAAGACCGGCAGTTGAGTCTCTCCTCATCAAAGCTTATGTGAGTTGCATGATTGCAATGGAACACAAAGGCGACTTCGACGAGGAGCAAAGACTTATGGAAAAGTGCGCCAAGGTGATATCACAGCTTAAGGATAGCGGCGAGATTGTCCGCCATTCCTATAGTATTCTCTTCATCGAAGCCGGTATGTATGTGGCACAAGAAAAGTGGGACGACCTTGAGCGATGTATTGCCACAATAGAGAATTTTCCGCAAGCTCATGGAAAGCCGGTTGGCCAGGATCGCACATTGTATATTCTCGGCCATAAGATTCAACTTGCCTTAGGGCGCAAGGATTATGCCACTGCCTTGAAATACAGTAATGAACAGCGCGCCTTAATCGACCGTGGAGAGAGTATGTCGAGGCGAGATGCCCATGATGTGGAGCATGCCCGCATATTGCGAGGCTTGGGGCATGGCAATGAGGCATACGACCTGTATGCCTCTGCCATGAAAAGAAGAGAAACTGCCATTCATGATGTCAACACCAAGACACTCAACGAGATGCAGAAGGAAATGACCATCTCGCTGATGCAACGACAGATGGAGTCGCAGCGCATGCAGGCGAAAATCTTCATAGCCCTGTTTATTATAGTGGTAGTGGCAATCCTCTTTTATGTCGTTAACCTGAGAAAGCTCAACCGCAAGAACATCGCCCTTATACGCCAGGCGAAGGAAACGGAGCAGGCGGAAAGGTTAAGTGCCGAGACATTGAGGCAGGTGCCTCGCGAGCGGTTGGATAACGACCAACAGTTGTATTCAAGGCTACTCGACCTGATGGAGGGGGACAAAAGGCCATACACCGCTCCGGAATGTAATCGCGAGACACTTGCGCAACTGTGTGCAACCAATGGAAAGTATATAGACAGGGTTATCTCACGCTTTGCAGATGGAAAGACTACAAATGAGTATATCACCCACTATCGCCTGCGCCGTGCCATGAAACTGCTTACTGGCACTGACGAGACAGTGGATGCCATTGCCGAGCTGTGCGGATTCTCAAGTACCCGTACATTCTATCGTCGTTTCCGTGATAAAGTGGGAATGTCGCCGACGGAATACAGGAACCTTCAGACTCGTTCTGAAGGTTCCTTGTAGCCGTTACTATTAAAATGTGTGTGATATATATATGTATGATTTGTGTGGTCTTTACTTTATAAGGCATATCACCTTTTTACGGCTGCAAAGTTACATATTTCTTATAAACGCATAGTGACAACTAAGGAAAAACGATTGTCATTTTCGGAAAAAGTGACAAAACAGACATTCCGCAATGAGGAACAGAGTTCCAATTTTTTAAAAGAAATTAAAAAATTAAAGTTTTTGCTACCGCCCGCCCCGCGGTATAGCCCT
>JBJEAV010000160.1:0-2953 GCA_051869395.1 Prevotella sp. | reverse complement strand
AAAAGTACACACCTGAGTATCCGCAAAAAAAGAGGAAGCCCGTCGCCGAACTTCCTCTTTGCATATTATCATCTGTCTAAAATTTCCTCAAATTCCCTTGCCAACTGCCTGTGCCGTTTCTGGTCTTCATAATGATCGCTCCATTTGTCGATGTCCTCGCCGTGGTCTTTCAACACAGCACTCAGATAGCGGTTTCTGATATTCACATTGAAAATCCTGTTAATCATTTCACAGAAAGTAGTCATTGTCGGACTGATAATCCGTCTTTCGCGCATCACGGCATACACGGCAATCCAGTCGTTGTCGGCAGTCATTTGCTGCTTTATTATCGCTATTGCCTGCAACACCTTTCCGGGATTCGGGTCATTGATACCACATACGTTTATCTCGTCCTCCGTGAATGTCCTGACATTTTCGTGTTTCTCCTTCTTTTTTTCCTCTCCCATAAAATCCCTGATAGGCAGCGGCATGTTGGCTTCGGCGAGATAACTTTCCTCGGTTCTCACATTGCTACACAGTTCCTTGAATCCATCAATGCGGTTGAGAATCTGCGATATGCTGCGGCACAGCTGCAGATGCGGGTTGTGCTTCCAGTCGGAGTCAGCCTCAGCCAGCATGAACATCACCGTGGCGAGCACGAGCATGGTGGTGTGTTGCGCCATTTCCTCCGTACGCGCCACGTTGTCGAACGACGTATATCTCTCGTTGAGTTCCTCCACGATGGTGCTCACCTCAAGATGTCTGATATCCCTTGAGATAGCCTTCATCTCCTGTATCACCATCGTGGCCTCTTGCCACACCTCCACCGGCGTGAGGTCACCCTTGCGCTGATGCCACAACGGCATGTAAATCATTGAGAACAGAGGGTCAGAATAGAGTTTTGTCTTGGCGCGTCTTAATTTCTCCTTGGGAATGCGTTTGTATTTACTCTCAATCATTGTCGTAGTCTTTTTAAAGTTTCTATAAGTAAAAGATGTGAAAAAACGTGGACACTCCCAAGTAAAGCGCCATACCCCGGAGCCGACCAAGGCCTCCTGCATCCACGCAATACAAGTGAGGCCCACGTCGTAGAGTTTACTACGGCATGAACTTCGCTTGCATTGAAACAGGATGCAGATGATAGCCTATAGATATTAATCTTGGTCGGATAATTTGGGGTATGAGCTACATTGCTACACGTTTCATGTCTTTTATCGTTTTTCATCGGGTCATTTCGACCTCAATGATGTATTTGTCGGCAAAATTACTATTTTTATTTCATTTCTGCAAGAAAATCCCTGAATAATTATGTTGTCGGCTGAAAAATATCGAGATTTTCGAGCATACTGCTTACTACTTTGGGCGATGCATCCTTGTCTTCGTCTGATTTGTATTTCGGCGTGAATCCGCTCATGTCGCGATATAGTTGCTCTTGCAGTGCGATAAATTGCGCCCTGATGTCCTGTGCGTTCATCTGAAGCAGACGCTTGGCGTCGCTCATCGAGTTGTAGCGGATAGCGATGAAGTCCTTCAGCTTGTCTGTTGCCAATTCCTTGAATCCGTTGCGCACGTAGTATTCGAGGATGAAGGAGAGGAATTCCGCCTGCTCCTTCTGCATGCCTATGAGATACTCCAACTTCACTCGCTCCACTCGTGCCGCCCTCTCCACGGGTTCCTCGCTGTAGGCGAGATATTCGAGCACGTCGAGCAGGTCGCATTTCTCCTTCTGCATCACCCTTTGGATCATAAGCAGCTTGTCCTCGCCAAATCCCTCTTGCTCCAAGCGTTCGAGCACCACCTTGCGCGAGTCGGGATGTTCCCATTGCCGGCGCAGGTCTTCCGCTCCGTTGAAATATTGCGGCATTGCGCCGAAGAGCCGTTGTATCAGCTCGTCAACGCCAAGCAGTTCGTCGCCAAACTGCACCTTCTCTTCCCACTTCGTGTATAGTTCAATCTTGCGCTTCTCGCTCAGCCTCACCACCACGGCTTTCTTAGGCACGCCGCCTCCGCCCTGGCATGTGCAAGGCAGATGACCGCACACGGGGCATGGCTTGGGAGGCTGAGTGCCGCCGTTGCCTCCGGTGACATGACTGCCTCCGCCAGTACCCTTGGAATGTTTATCGCATGTGCAGGGATAGTTGCCGCATACGGGGCAGAACGGGTCGCCGTCCCACTCGGCATCCTCGAAGTTCTTTGCAGCTCCCACGAAGTCGTATATTGTGAAGTAGTATTTGTTGTCGAAGAGTCGAGTGCCACGGCCTATTATCTGCTTGAATTCCACCATCGAGTTCACGGGTCGGAGCAGCACGATGTTCCTCACGTTGCGTGCGTCCACACCCGTTGACAGTTTCTGCGACGTTGTCAGTATGGTGGGTCTCAACCTGTCGTTGTTCTGGAATTGCTTCAGCATGTCCTCTCCGTCCTTTCCGTCGTCGGAAGTCACCCTCACGCAGTAGTTTGAGTCGGGTCGGCGCTTGTGCTGGTTTATCATGTCGCGTATGATGGCGGCATGCTGCTGCGTGGCACAAAACACGATGGTCTTCTCGTCGGGTTCAATCTTGCCGAGCATCTCCTTCACGCGGTATTCGTCACGGTCTCTCATCACTATGTTGCCGTTGTAGAAGTCGCTCTCGGTGTAGGTCTTTTCCTTGTCGATGTCTCCCTCCACGTCGTCGTCGGGATTAAACTTATAATCGTCGATATTACTCTCCGAAATCCACACCCTGAACGGCGTGAGGTATCCGTCGGCGATACCATGTTTGAGCGAGTAGCTATACACGGGATTGCCGAAGTATAGATAGGTATTGGCGTTTTCCCTTCGCCTTGGCGTGGCGGTCATGCCGAGCTGATAGGCATCCGTGAAGTAATCCATCAGCCTTCTCCATTCGCTCTCGTCGTTTGCGCCTCCACGGTGACACTCGTCGATGATGATGAAGTCGAAGAAGTCCTGCGGATATTGCATGAAGTAGGGATT
>JBJEAV010000159.1:0-2953 GCA_051869395.1 Prevotella sp. | reverse complement strand
CATTGTATCTTCCTTCAGCGAAAAACACTTTGTTTCTTTGTGTCTTTGTGTTTAAAATTATACCAGCTGAATAATTACTAGCCCTGAAAGGGCGATATAACTCAGCACAGGGTGTGAACCCTGTGTATGACGTTATTATTTCTCCTCCCCCTCCCCCACGCGCCTTTGGCGCGTGGGGGAGGGGGAGGATGGAGGATTGCCATCGTAGATAGGGCTCACGCCCTATCCTATGTTATGTCGCCCTTTCAGGGCTATACGTCTCCTATATAACCCAAACTGTTATTTCATGTCTCGCCCTTTCAGGGCTATACGTCTCCTATATAACCCAAACTGTTATTTCATGTCTCGCCCTTTCAGGGCTGTACGTCTCCTATATAACCCAAACTGTTATTTCATGTCTCTCCCTTTCAGGGCTGTACATCTTAGTTATTTTTATAAAGATTGCATATCGTTGAGCTTCTTGTAATATCCGTCGATGGCGAGGAGTTCCTCGTGGGTGCCTCGCTCAACTATCTCACCCTCGTGAATCACGCAAATCTCGTCGGCACACTTGATGGTGCTCAGGCGATGGGCTATCGCCACGGTGGTGCGGGTTTTCATAAGTCTTTCAAGGGCATCCTGCACCAGTCGCTCGCTCTCGGTGTCGAGAGCCGATGTTGCCTCGTCGAGGATGAGGATAGGAGGGTTCTTCAATATCGCGCGGGCTATGCTCACACGCTGGCGCTGGCCTCCCGAGAGACGGCTTCCGCGGTCTCCCACAGAGGTGTTGAACTGATGCTCCGACTGCATGATGAAGTCGTAGGCATTAGCTATCTTTGCCGCCTCGATTATTTGTTCGTCGGTGGCATTGTCCACACCGAAGGCGATGTTGTTGCGGAAGGAATCGTTGAAGAGGATGGCTTCTTGGTTAACGTTGCCGATGAGCTGGCGAAGGTCGTGGATGCCGAGGTCTTTCACGTTTACTCCGTCTATGAGCACTTCTCCTTCCTGCACGTCGTAATATCTTGGGATAAGGTCAACGAGTGTGGATTTTCCTCCTCCGCTTTGTCCTACCAGTGCGATGGTCTTGCCCTTGGGGATAGTGAGGTTGATGTTGCGGAGAATCCATTTCTTGTCGTAGCGGAAAGAGACGTTGCGGAACTCTATCTGATGCTCGAATTTCGCTTTTCTTGCGTTCACCGCAGGCGAAACACCTGCATCCCCGGTTGTTTTGTCGATGATGGGGTTTACTGCATTGAGTATCTTGTCGATACGCTCCATCGAGGCGAGTCCCTTGGGGATGTTATATCCTGCCTTTGAGAATTCCTTCAGTGGGTTGATGATACTGTACAGCATCACGAGATAATATATAAATGTGGGTCCCGAGAGCATCGAGTCGCCCGAAAGGACGAGGATTCCGCCGAACCATAACACAATGACTATCATTACAGTGCCGAGGAACTCGCTCATAGGGTGAGCCATCTGCTGGCGGATGTTCACCCGCATGATGTCGTTGCGATAGGCAGTGTTGACGCGGTCGAAGCGCTCGTTCATCTTCTCCTCGGCACAGAAGGCCTTGATGATGCGCAGTCCGCCGAGTGTTTCTTCCACCTGACTCATGGTGTCGCTCCACAGGCTTTGCGCCTTGATGGAGTTCTGCTTCAGCTTCCTGCCCACCATTCCCATAAACCATCCCATAATGGGCACGAACACGAGTGTGAACAACGTCAGTTGCCATGAGATTACTATCAGGGTGGAGAAGTATGCGATGATGAGCACAGGGTTCTTGAACAGCATATCGAGCGAGGACATAATCGAGTTTTCCACTTCTGCCACGTCACCGCTCATACGTGCGATGATGTCGCCCTTGCGCTCCTCCGAGAAGAATCCCAGTGGCAGTGATGTAATCTTGCGGTAGAGTTGGTTGCGTATGTCGCGCACAACTCCAGTGCGTATGGGTATGATTGTTGCAGACGAGAGGAAATACGCTCCAGTCTTAAGGAATGTCATGAAGGCGAGGAAGAGTCCAATGACGAGTAGGGTAGTGGTGGGACCGATACTCTCGATAAGTTGTCCGATATAGTAGTTGGCATTATTGGTGAATGCCTCCTGCAGGTTGTTCCAGGTTATAGGGATAGGCTCAGGCACCCCCTGCCCCCCGGTGGGGGGAATTTCCGTCTGGAAGAGGATCTGCAGGATAGGAATAATCGCCATAAACGAGAATATGTTCAGCACTGCCGACAGTATGTTGAATACCACCGACCATACCAAATAGCGCTTGTAGGGCGGAACAAATCGACGAAGAACAGCAATAAATTCTTTCATATCAGACCTCCTCTCCCAACAGCGTCGCGCTCGAGCTTCCCGTAATTCTCACTCTCACCGTCTCGCCGATATGATGGTTGCCCTTGTCGAACACCACCATCTTGTTCTGCTCGTTGCGTCCGCAGAGCTGTTCGCGCGAGCGTTTGCTGAATCCCTCCACCAGCACGTCAAACTCCTTGCCTTCGTCGCGCTTGTTGGCTATTGCCGACATCTCGGTCTGCAGGTGGATGAGTTCGTTGAGTCGGCGAATCTTCACTTCCTCGGGCACATCGTCGGGCAGATGCTTCGAGGCGTATGTTCCCGGACGCTCACTGTATTTGAACATGAAGGCGGAGTCATATCCCACCTCGCGCATCAGCGACAGCGACATCTGGTGGTCCTCCTCAGTCTCGCTGTGATATCCCACGAAGATATCGGTGGATAGTCCGCAGTCTGGGATGATGCGTCGTATGGCAGCCACACGGTCGAGATACCACTCGCGGGTGTATTTGCGGTTCATGAGTTTCAGAATCCTGTTGCTTCCGCTCTGCACCGGCAGGTGTATATGCTTGCACACGTTAGGCATCTCGGCAATCACCCTCAGAGTCTCGTCGCTCATATCCTTTGGATGCGACGTGGTGAAACGTATGCGCATCTCCGGAGCCTCAAG
>JBJEAV010000158.1:0-2977 GCA_051869395.1 Prevotella sp. | reverse complement strand
TTCCACGACTACTTCTACCACAATCTCGGTCAGACCATGTCGCTCACCCGCTCCGACGGCAGCGCCCTCAACCTCCAACCCACCGACGAACTCGCCTTTGCAGGAGGTTATCTCTATGCCTACTCCTATATATATAATAAGGAGTCGGAGAAAACCACCGACAATGTGCGCTCCACATTCTCAATCGCCAATGGTCCGGAGATGACTATGTGGTTTAAGGGTGCCGAAAACCAGACTGTGTTCAAGGCTCTGTCTCCTGTCAACTTGGAATACGAGCGCCTCGGCAAGTTCATGCCCTACGATGTGGAGAAGCAACCCGTGCTCACATTCATCGCCCGTCGCCAAGGCGAGGCGTGGGACGAGCCCTTCGTGGCAGTGTTCGAGCCGACGAGCAAGGACGAACCGTCGGAGATTGCCTCAGTGGATTATTTCACTCCAGCCAAGGGTGCCACAGGCATCATCGTGCGCCTGAAGAACGGCGATGTGGATTACATCTTCTCCACCCCCAAGGCTTGCAAGATGAAATATAAGGGAATCACGGTGAATGGCATTTATGCCGTTGTCAGAAATGGGAAAAAACTAATAGAGAAATAATTGTTCCGATAAAAGACAAAGAAAGTTAATCCCGAATGCTCTTGCTATTCGGGATTAATTTCATTTATAACTAACTGTTATCAGTGCGAATACAAAAAATATTCTGATTTTTTTGAGGTTTTATTCGTATAATAAATAAAAAAAGGTTATCTTTGCAGTCGCAAATTCAAAATCAATCGAAATGATGAAAACTATATGCCAAATTATCCTTTTAGTATTCTCGGTGGCAGTCAGCCACGCAACCAACGAGATTAACGAAATGCACCAGTTGACAGTGTCTGACGGACTGTCGGGTAACTCTGTGGGAGAAATCATTAAGGGCAAAAACGGTAAGGTATGGCTAATGACTTCGTTTGGCATCGACTCATTCGACGGCAAGAACCTCTATTCATACGACATCTCCGTATTTGGCAAACCGCACAATACGGTAATAGACATCTGCGAGGGCAAAAACGGCGAGATATATGCCGCCACTCGCGACGGACTGTGCGTGCTGGAATTAGGCCACAATCACTTTGCCCCCATAAAATTGGATATAAGGGAACCGCTATGCCTGTATTCTGACAATGAGGTCCTGTACATCGGCAGCCGCGAGGGACTGTATGTTTATGAAAAGGGAAAGGTGAGAATGATACCCATCGACAAGGCTGACATAGGTATAGGCAATGCTGTGAGGGCAATACGCAAATCGTCGGACGGACAAGTCTTTTTTGTCACCCGTTATGGACTATACTGCCATAATCCCAAAACGGGGAAAACCCGCAAACTCAATACCGATGTCATATCAGAGAAGAAAATTTCATTCGGGCAGTTTGACATAAAAGGCAAATGCCTGTATCTTGGCACCAAGACAAACGGACTGTTTAAATACGACTTGAGAACGTCGAAGATAGACAAGGTGGCGGGCATCGGAAACATTGTCGTCTCGGTGCATGCCGGTGAAGGCAATGAACTGTATGTTGCCACCGACGGGACGGGAGCCTATTGTCTTGACGCGAGCAACGACAGCATCACCGACCACTACGGCACCGATGGCAATGGATCGCATCACTTGCCCATCAACACCGCATATTGTTATAAAAAAGACCAGAACGGCGTCAACTGGTTTGGCTTGTCACGTCATGGCATGGTTTACAGCTATCGTAAGAACCAGCTGTTCAAACCCGTTCGGGATATTGGACTACACGAGCAAGGGCACAGCTGTAAGAAGCTTTTATATAGGAACTGACGAATTTGTGATAGGTACATACGACGGCATCATCTTCGGCAACAGGCAAAAGGGAACAGTGCGCCAATTTACATCAGAGCAGATGGGTGGCGGGCATATCATCACCTCGATATGCAAGTATAAAGGGAAATATTATATAGGAACATACGACGGAGGCATGAAGCTGTTTGACCCTTCATCGATGTGCTTCCTTCCGCAAAATATAGACAACTCGCTCAACACGGCAACTATTATGATAGTAAAAGTGTCGCCTACAGGCCAGTTATGGATAGGCACAAGCGACGGACTATTTGTCACCGACGGTATCTCGCTGCTTGGACATTACACCGAGAACAACTCGCGGATAGTGGGTGGCGGCATTACGAGCATATCATTCGACCCTTCGGGCAATGCGTGGTTGACAGGCAGTTACGGGCAAAGCGAGACTTCATTGTCTATATGCCAACCGTCCTTTGTCATGCAGAGCGACAACTTCCCCAAAAACTTTTTCAACAATGTGAAACCATTGAGGGGACGAAAGGGGCATGGCAAACAAATGCTGTTCTTTTCCGACTTCGACATCTATATCACCGACATCAACATGACACAATTCGGAGAGTTAGATATCCCTGCTCCCATTATGTCAAACCGCTGTGTCGATCTTACGGACGACATGCACGGATATTACTGGATAGCAACAGAAAAATCCGGGTGCGCCCAGAAGGTGCTTATAGACAAATCCGAGGGCAACGGCATAAAGTTCGGCATTTGGATTGAGCCTGAGATGGTGAATCCCAAAAGCGAACTGGCAGAACAGCATCCCGACTGGATTATTCGACTGCCAAAGAGGGATACGTATTATCTGCGCAACCAACTTGTGCTCGACATGACCAATCCCAAGGTGCAGGACTTCGTCTTATCTGTTGTTGACAACCTGATGAAGGAGAATCCGAGGATAGCATATTTCAAGTGGGACTGCAACTCTCCGCTGACAAATATCTTCTCCCCATACGAGGGACGCGAGCAAGGCCGTCTGTATGTTGACTATGTGCGCGGATTATATAAGGTATTGGAAAGAGTCAGGGCGGCTTATCCCGACATCACCATGATGCTGTGCGCCAGCGGAGGCAGCCGTTGCGACATCGAAGCCCTCAAATACTTCGACGAGTATTGGGT
>JBJEAV010000157.1:0-2980 GCA_051869395.1 Prevotella sp. | reverse complement strand
CCAATAAGGTTCATCTCGGCAAGGTTTGCACCCTTGCCACCAAGTTCCTCACGCATTTTTGCGTTTCCTTCAGCCTTACCGTTACCGAAGGTGTAAACTCTTTTTTCACTCATAAGTTAGTTGTCTTATTTATTTTATTGTTTTAATGAATTATATGGTTACTGAGGGTCCGTAAACCCCGTTTTTCATAAATTATAGTGCAAATATACGACTTTTCTAAGAAATGTGCAAGAAAAAATGCGAAAAAATGCAATATCAGCATGACATTTTATGATTTTATTTGTAATTTTGCACCGAATTTTAGATTTATAGTCATAAATGAGTAGAAAAAAGAAACCATTACCAGTGTTGGAGAACGTAACCATCACTGATGTTGCAGCCGAAGGAAAATCACTCGTGCGCGTGGGCGACATGGTCGTTTTCGTGCCATTCTGCGTGCCAGGAGACGTGGTTGACCTGCAGGTGAAGAAAAAGAAGCACAGCTACTGCGAGGCGGAGGTTATCCGCTTTATAGAATATAGTAAGGTACGCGCGACCCCATTCTGCGAGCATTTCGGAGTGTGCGGGGGATGCAAGTGGCAGAACCTGCCCTACGAGCAACAGCTAAAGGCCAAGCAGAAGCAGGTGTATGACCAACTGAGGCGCATCGGCAAGGTGGAATTGCCTGAGATTTCGCCTATTCTCGGCTCGCAGAAGACTACGGCATACCGCAATAAGTTGGAGTTCGGATGCTGCAACAAGCGATGGCTCACGCGCGAACAGGTGGCGTCGGGATTCAAGTATGACAACATGAACGGCATCGGATTCCATATCACGGGGGCGTTCGACAAGATCCTGCCCATAGAGAAATGCTGGCTGATGGACGACCTACACAACCGCATACGAAATTCAATACGCGACTATGCCTTCGACAACGGCATATCGTTCTTCGACCTCAGGGAGCAACACGGACTGCTGAGAGACATCATCATACGCAACTCCAACTCGGGAGAGTGGATGGTGATTGTGCAGTTCCACTACGACGTGGAGGGAGACGAGGATCGCGCCTTGGGCGTGATGCAGCACATCGCGGACTCTTTCCCCGAGATAACCGCCCTCATGTATGTGA
This sequence comes from Prevotella sp., assembly GCA_051869395.1. Lineage (GTDB taxonomy): Bacteria > Bacteroidota > Bacteroidia > Bacteroidales > Bacteroidaceae > Prevotella. The sequence continues at coordinate 1,872 of JBJEAV010000157.1, read as the reverse complement.
ACAACCAGAAGTGCAACGACACCATCGGCGACCAGGACATCATCGTCTTCAAGGGCAACGACCATATCTATGAGCACATGGAGGAGCTGAGGTTCAAGGTGGGACCGAAGAGTTTCTACCAGACAAACACCGACCAGGCATATCATCTATACTGCGTGGCTCGCGAATTTGCCCAGCTCACGGGCAACGAGGTGGTATATGACCTATATACCGGCACTGGAACGATAGCCAACTTCGTGGCGCGCAAGGCAAGCAAGGTGGTGGGCATAGAGTATGTTCCCGAGGCAATAGAGGACGCTAAGGTGAACTCCGCCATCAACGGCATAGACAACACAACGTTCTTTGCCGGCGACATGAAGGACATACTCACTGATGATTTCATAGCCGAGCACGGCAAACCGGATGTTATCATCACCGACCCTCCGCGCGCCGGAATGCACCCCGACGTAGTGAAGGTTATCATGAACGCCGCCCCAAAGCGCATTGTGTATGTGAGCTGCAATCCCGCCACCCAGGCGAGAGACCTACAGCTGCTCGACCCACTATACAAGGTGGAGAAGGTGCAGCCCGTGGATATGTTTCCGCACACGCCGCACGTGGAAAACGTGGTGCTTTTAAAAATTAAAGAATTAAAAAATTAGAGAAATATAAACACAAAGACACAAAGGAACGAAGGTTTTCTTTGGATACAAAGATAACAAGCGACTTAAAAGTCGCCACAAATCCTTGCGGATAGAAACTTTGTGTTCAAAAATAAATTAAAGATTTATATATGAATAAGAGATTTATTTGGGCTGCTGTGGCAGCTGCATTATCACTGCAAATGAGTGCAGCGGAGATGGATGAGAACAATGAGGCTGCCGGGACGGATGCCGCAAAGAAGGAAGTGAAGCTTGGAGACATCGTCGGCAAACCGAAGTTCTCGGGCTACATGATCGGAAACTACAACGCCACATTCCAGGACAACAACAACAGCAACACGTTCAGCATACGACTGATAAGACTTGTAATGACGGGACGCATACTCAACGACTTTGAGTATAAGTTACAGGGACAGGTAAACGGTAATTCGAGCACCTTCGGTGAGTCGCCACGAATCGTGGATATGAGCTTGGAATGGCTTAAGCACAAGGAGTTTAGGGTGAAGGTCGGACAGTTCAAGCGTCCTTTTACATACGAGAACCCGATGAACCCCATCGACATAGGCTTCACCTCGCAGGCTCAGGGTGTACTGAAGTTGGCAGGATTTAACGACCGCACAGGCGAGCAGTCGAGCAGCGGTCGCGACATCGGAGTGCAGGTGTCGGGTGACTTGCTGCCCAACAGCAAGGGACGCACCCTACTCCACTACGAGGTGGGAGTGTTCAATGGCCAGGGTATCAACCGCAAGGATGTTGGCAACCAGAAGGATGTCATCGGCGGCTTATGGGTGTCGCCCATCAAGGGCATGCGCATCGGAGGCTTCGGATGGGTTGGCTCTTACGCCCGCACCGGTTGGTGGAGTGACGGAATGTTGGAGGAATCGGGTACACGCAAGGTGGGACGATATCGCTATGCCATCTCGGCTGAATACAAGGATGCCGACTGGCAGATACGCTCGGAGTATATCCACAACACAGGCGGTGCGTTCAAGACCACAGCCAACACGAGCAGCGACCTGAGCGACTGCAACTACAACGAGAAGCTCGGCGACCGTGCCGACGCCATGTATGTGGCGTGCGTTGCCCCTGTCATCCGCGGCAAGCTAAGGGTAAAGGCGCGCTACGATCTATATCGTCCCGCCGGCTCATGGGGTACGGCCAAGACCATATACAAGGCTGGTTTCAACTATCTCTTCTGCAAGAACATAGAGATTCAGACCGAGTATTCATT
>JBJEAV010000156.1:0-2986 GCA_051869395.1 Prevotella sp. | reverse complement strand
TCCGTCCGCCCAAGAAGTCGGAAAGGGCACTGTCGAAGCTGGAGCGTGAGAAGAACATCGTGAACATGTACAACGAGGGGCACAGCATTGATGATATCTTCGCTATCAGCGGTTTCACAAGCCGAAGTTCCGTGTTCCGCATACTCAACAAGCATGGTGTGACGCTGAACCGTGGGCCGCATAGTGGACCATTGAAGAAAAGGAATAAAAGAGAGGAATAAGAATATGCGTATAATAGGAAATCTTTTGTGGTGGCTTTTCGGTGGACTGGAAGCCGCCATCGGTTATTTCACGGGAAGCCTGGCGATGGCCATCACCATCATCGGCATCCCAGTGGCTTTGCAGACATTCAAGATTGGCTTGTTGTGCCTGTGGCCTTTCGGAGCAGAGGTGAAGGACACGAAGAGTCCCACCGGCTGCATCCGCATACCGCTGAACATCCTATGGATTGTCTTTGGCGGTCTGTGGGCATGGCTGATGCACGTCTTCTTCGGGGTGCTGCTGTTCATCACCATCATCGGCATTCCCTTTGCCAAACAGCATTTCAAGATGGCAGGGCTGTCGCTCGCGCCATTCGGAAAGGACGTAGAACTACATATATAAAGGACAATGGAAACATTCAAAGACGTTATATCAAGCGACCAACTGGTCTTGGTCGATTTCTTCGCCACATGGTGCCAGCCATGCAAGATGATGCACCCCATCTTGGAGCAAGTGAAGGAAGTGTTGGGTGACAGAATCCGCATCATCAAGGTGGATGTGGACAAGTATGGGGTGACTGCAAGCCAATATGGCATACAGTCTGTACCTACGCTCATGTTGTTCAGACGCGGCGAGGTGCTGTGGAGGACAAGCGGTGTGGTGCAGAAATCAGAGTTGTTGGCAACGATTGACCCATTCTTGAAGTAATGAAAGCATATACATATATAGATAAAGGTAGGTTCGAGTTAGTTGATAAGCCCAAACCTACGATACAGGAGCCCACGGATGCCATCGTTCGTGTGACGATGAGTAGCATCTGTACGAGCGATCTGCACATCAAGCATGGTAGCGTACCGAGAGCCGTGCCGGGAATAACCGTCGGCCATGAGATGGTTGGCATTGTGGATGAGCTGGGTAGTGAAGTCCTGGGATTCTGCAAAGGCGACCGTGTGACGGTGAACGTGGAGACTTTCTGCGGAGAATGCTTCTACTGCAAGCATGGCTATGTGAACAACTGCACCTCCCCACATGGAGGATGGGCACTTGGCTGTCGCATCGACGGTGGACAGACGGAATATGTTCGTGTGCCTTTAGCGCAACAAGGGCTTAACCACATCCCCAATGGTGTGACCGATGAACAAGCGTTGTTTGTGGGTGACGTGTTGGCCACAGGTTTCTGGGCAGCTCGCATCAGTGAGATTACGGAAGATGACACTGTGCTGATTATCGGAGCAGGACCTACGGGCATCTGCACCTTGCTCTGCACGATGCTGAAGCATCCCATGCGCATCATCGTCTGCGAGAAATCAGAAGAAAGAAGCGCCTTCATCAAGCAACACTATCCCGATGTCCTGCTGACGACACCAGAGGAATGTCCTGACTTCGTTATGGAGCACAGTGACCACGGAGGAGCCGACCGGGTGATGGAGGTTGCGGGAGGTAAGGACACATTCCAACTGGCATGGCAATGTGCACGACCAAACGCCATAGTAACGATTGTAGCCCTATACGACGAGCCACAGGTGCTGCCTCTGCCTCAGATGTACGGCAAGAACCTCACCTTCAAGACTGGAGGAGTGGACGGCTGTGACTGCGAAGAGATTCTTCAGTTCATTAAGGAAGGCAAGATAGATACCACTCCGCTCATCACGCACCGCTATCCGCTTGCAAGGATAGCGGAAGCCTACGAACTTTTCGAGCAGAAGCGGGATGGAGTCATTAAAGTAGCCATAATCAACTAATAATCGTAGATATGGAATTCAGACAGAAAGTCAAAGAGGCTTTAGGATATTATGTGTATGCCTTGGTTGATCCAAGAAACAGCAAAATATTCTACATAGGCAAAGGTAAGGGAAACAGGGTTTTCCAACATGCAGAGGCTGCTCTTTTAGATAATACCCCTAATCTGAAACTTGACACCATTCGAAGCATCATATCAGAGGGGAAAGAGGTAGCTCACTACATTATCCGTCATAATCTTGAAGAAAAAGAAGCATATCTTATAGAGTCCACCTTGATAGACATGCTGACCTATTCAAGATTCAATCACAATAATCAGTTGACAAATCTCATAGCTGGTCACCACCAATGGGATGAAGGTATTATGGCCGTAGAAGAAATCAACGCCTTATATGATTGTCCAAAGATTGAAGTAAAGAATGGGGATTATCTACTTTTGGTAAATCTCAATCAAAGCTATAATCAGACCAAGGCAAAAGGGATTTATAAGAGATACGACATTTATGAGTCAACGCGAAAATATTGGAAAATTAGCAGTGAAAAGGCAACACATATAGGTTATGTACTTGGCGTATATAGAGGTATTGTAAGATGTGTCATTAAGGTCAATTCATATTCATTTGTCATGCGAGCTGAGGATGGAACCATGTTTTCCAAACCTCGTTGCTGCTTTGAAGGTGAGAACTGTCCCGACTCTCTTTATATGAATAAAGATGTAAGTGATTTCCCTTTCGGTAGCGGTGGTGCTATTAGGTATATTACAGTATAATGAAGATAGAAGAAGCCATAGTATATGTGATGGTAAAGCGAAATGGCGGCATGACAACTGACCAGATAGCCGATGCCATCAATCGTAATGGGCTGCACCTGAGAAAGGACGGTCAGCCTGTGACAAGCAAGCAGGTGTATGCAACAATCTGCCGCTTCCCTGAAATGTTCACAAAAGAAGCTGGCAGAATCATGTTAATGATATGACGTAACGATATGACAATAGATACAACCAACATGTGCTCACACCTTCAGAAGAAGTTGTTTGAACCAGAAG
>JBJEAV010000155.1:849-2995 GCA_051869395.1 Prevotella sp. | reverse complement strand
CTATTTGTGTTTTTTTCGACCTGTACGGTTAGGATGCGCAGCCTCTGGGAGCGCACAGTTCTTAACATCAGAAACCTGAGGAGGTAAGACCCTACAGGCTGACCATTTTTGAGAAATTATGCAAAAAAAAGGCAATATATTTGCCTGATTGCATGGTTTCTCAATTTTTTTTTGTAATTTTGCCGCAAAATAAAACGTAAAGCATAATGGAAGGAATAAGACAAATACCATACGGAGTGTCCGACTTCTTGTCGGTGAGGAAAGACGACTTGTACTATATTGACAAGACAATGTATCTTGAAAAACTGGAAAGCCAACCACGCACGCTGATATTCATCCGCCCCCGCCGCTTTGGCAAGAGCCTCTTTATCAGCATGATGCAGGCCTACTATGACAAGGCGATGGAGAGCAGGTTTGACGAGCTGTTCGGCAACCTTTGGGTGGGCAAGCACCCGACTCCGCTGCGCAACAAGTACCAAGTGTTGTATTTCGACTTCTCACGCATCCAGGGCGACATCGACTCCCTGCCCGAGGAGTTCAACTCCTACTGCTGCGACCAGCTGGACGACTTCATCGACACCTATCGCGACGACTACCCCGAGGCTAAGGTGAGGAAACTGGAGGAGTCGAACTCCGCCAGCCAGAAGCTCAACCTGCTGAACAACATGGCGAGAAAGCACGGACATCCGCTGTATCTCATCATCGACGAGTATGACAACTTCACCAACGTGGTACTGACCGAGCACGGCGAGGACATATATCACAAGATGACCCATGCCGACGGCTTCTACCGTGGCGTATTCAAGAAGTTCAAGGGAATGTTTGAGCGAATATTCCTCACGGGAGTTAGTCCTGTGACACTCGACGACCTCACCAGCGGATTCAACATCGGATGGAACGTGTCGATGTGTCCCGAACTTGACAAGATGCTCGGATTCTCGACTGAGGACGTGCGAGAGATGTTCACATATTATAAAAAGGTGGGAATGTTGCCAGCGGACTGTGATGTAGAGGCAATGATCGAGGATATGAAGCCGTGGTATGACAACTACTGCTTCGCCAAGGAATGTCTTGAGAGCGATGTCAGGGTGTTCAACTGCGACATGGTGATGTATTATCTGAGAAATTATGTATCATACGGTCAAGCCCCCGAGATAATGCTCGACCCGAACACGAAGACCGACTACAACAAGCTCAAGGGTCTCATCAAGCTCGACAAGCTCGACGGTGACCGACAGGGTATCATACTCGACATAATAGAAAATGGAGAGATAGAGGCTACGCTTGAACCGTCATTCTCGGCGATAGACATGACACAGCCCAATATATTTCCCAGCCTGTTGTTCTACTATGGCATGCTGACCATCAAGGGCACAAAGGGCAGCAGACTCATCCTCGGCATACCAAATAACAACGTCAGGAAGCAGTATTACAACTATATCCTTCAAGAATATGATAAGTTGGGGAATTTTGTTAACATCCTTAAACTGAGGGACTATTTCGATATGTTGGCGTTCGACGGCAACTGGCGCGAAGGACTGCAGTATATGGCCGACTGCTACAAGAACCTCTCGTCGGTGCGCGACTGCATCGAGGGCGAGCGCAACATCCAGGGATTCTTCCTTGCCTATCTCAACCTCAACGACTATTACTACACCGCTCCCGAGGTGGAGGTTGCCCACGGCTACTGCGACTTCTTCATGCTGCCCAACCTCACTCACTATCAGGCAAAACACAGCTATATCCTGGAGCTGAAATACATGGCGAAAAAAGACTACACCGAGGAAGCCGCTGAAGAGCAGTGGCAGAAGGCAGTGGCGCAAATCAACGGCTATGCCGCAGCCCCGCGCGTGGAGGCATTGCGCCAGGGCACACAGATGCACAAGATAATAATGCAGTTTGTGGGTTGGGAACTGCTGAGGATGGAGGAGGTGTAACCTCGAAGGATGGGGCTGACGTATAGCCCTGAAAGGGCGACATATCACAGCACAGGGTGTAAACCCTGTGAAATAACGTTTTTTTATCTCCTCCCCCTCCCCGCGCGCCAAAGGCGCGCGGGGAGGGGGAGGAGTTTTTTGTGACGTTTTAAAGATAGGGCTTACGCCCTATCCTGTGTTATGTCGCCCTTTCAGGGCTATGGCTCCGC
>JBJEAV010000155.1:0-749 GCA_051869395.1 Prevotella sp. | reverse complement strand
ATGTTATGTCGCCCTTTCAGGGCTATGGCTCCGCATGTTATGTCGCCCTTTCAGGGCTATGGCTCCGCATGTTATGTCGCCCTTTCAGGAATCCTTAATCCTTAATCCTTAATCCTTAATCCTTAATCCTTAATCCTTAATCCTTGGAGACGCTTCAGCGACTTCTTGCTGATTTCTCCCTTTAGGATGAACTCAAGGGCACGGGGGGAGTGGAGGTCGTAGCCGGTGAGGTCGTAATATCCTCGCTTGATTAGCCATTCTGACTTCTTCTTCGCCTCGTAACCATAGAAACCGATGAGCGAGGGCACGTTGAGCTGAAGCTTGACGTGCATCTCACGGAGCTGGTCGTAGTCGCTGTTGTCCATATAGCGATAACGCTCGGGATGGGCTAAGATGACATGATAACCCTTGTGCTGGATTCTCTCGAGTATCTCCCAGAAGTTGACGGGCGAACTGTAATAGCTCGTCTCCACGAGTAGATGGTCGGCGGAGTCGGTGATGGGCAGGAGGTCATCGCGCTCAAGACGATCCTCAAAGAGATTGTCGAGCATGTTCTCGGCAGCAAGAGACAACTGGATGTTGCCCGAGTATCTTGACTTCAACTCCTCAAATCGCTGGCGCAGTGCCTGGGTGGTGTTGGGTATGTCCTCCATGATATGCGGTGTGAGCCACACGCGCTTGACACCCATTTCCTCGTAACGGTTGAGTATAGTGAGAGAGTCTTCAAAACTCTTTATTCCGTCGTCAAC
>JBJEAV010000154.1:0-13737 GCA_051869395.1 Prevotella sp. | reverse complement strand
GGTAGTAATCAACTCCCCTCTCCCCTTGGAGAGGGGCTGGGGGTGAGGCCGTTGGGGGTGAGGCCGTTGGAGGTGAGGCCGTTGGAGGTTAGGCTTCTTTATAACCCCTCCATGCGCTCAGCCTATAACTTCGTCCCGGCTATCCTTGGTATGCTGCTGATGCTCGTGTGCGCAATGATGACATCCATATCTATCGTGCGCGAGAAAGAGCGGGGCACTATGGAGGTGCTGCTTGTTTCGCCAGTGCGTCCGTTGATGATTATCATTGCCAAGGTGGTGCCCTATCTCGTACTGGCCTTCGCCATCCTCACCACCATCCTGCTCATGGCGCGCTATGTGCTCGATGTACCGTTGGCGGGCAGCATCGTGTGGATATATATCGTCTCTACCATATATATCATCCTCGCCCTCTCCCTCGGACTGCTCATCTCTAACATTGCCACCACCCAGTTGATGGCCCTGCTGCTCTCGGCTATGGTGTTGCTTATGCCGATAGTGATGCTCTCGGGCATGATGTTCCCAGTGGAGTCGATGCCGGAGATACTGCAATGGATTGCCGCCGTTGTGCCACCGCGTTATTATATACAAGCCATGCGCAAACTCATGATAATGGGTGTGGATATAGGCAATGTCGTCCGTGAGATTGTCATTCTTTCGGCAATGGCGATGTTCTTCCTTCTGGTAGCGTTGAAGAAATTTAAGAAAAGGTTAGAGTGATAAAAATTAAGAATTAAGAGAAATGCTGAAATATTTAATTCAAAAGGAATTCCTGCAGATACGCCGCAATGCTTTTCTGCCCCGTCTCATCATCATATTCCCGATAGTGATGATGTGCGTCATGCCGTGGGTGATGAACCAGGAGGTGAAGAACATCCGTGTGGATGTGGTGGATAACGACCGCTCCACTCTCTCCCGACAACTCGTGCAGAGCATCGAGGCAAGCAACTATTTTATATTCAACGGGCAGAAACCTACATACGATGCCGCCATCAAGGACATCGAGAAGATGGATGCCGATGTGGTGATGGTAATACCACAGCATTTCAGTCGCGAGTTAACTCAGAAACGCAATCCGCAGGTGCTTATCGCAGCTAATGCCGTCAACGGCACTAAAGGCTCAATGGGTGCTTCTTATCTCTCGCAGATAGTCACCATGAAGGTCAATCCCTCCGTGGCGGAAATGCAGTCGAAGATTTCCACCTTATTCTTATATAACAAGCATCTGAATTACAAGGTGTTTATGATTCCCGCTCTTTTGGCCATCGTGATGATGCTGATGTGCGGTTTCCTTCCCACACTGAATATCGTGGGCGAGAAGGAAGCTGGCACCATCGAGCAGATAAACGTCACCCCGGTGCCAAAGTGGGCATTCATCCTTGCCAAACTCATCCCATATTGGATAATAGCCATGTTTGTCATCGTTGTATGTCTTGTACTGTCGTGGTTGATATATGACATCACCTGTCAAGGTCCCTTATGGCTCGTGTTTGCCTTGGCAATGCTGTTGGCACTGTTCTGGAGCAGTTTCGGACTCGTCATCTCCAACTATAGCGACACGATGCAGCAGGCCATCTTCGTGATGTGGTTCTTCGTGGTGTGCATGCTCCTGCTCAGTGGCTTGTTCACTCCCACTCGCTCCATGCCCCACTTGGCATACCTCACCACCTACGTCAATCCCATGCACTATTTCGTAGAGGCCATCCGCACGGTCTTTGTGCGCGGAGGCTCTTTCCATAGTGTCGCCCACCAGCTACTTGCCCTTCTATCCATAGCATCAGTAATGGGCGTGTGGGCGGTTATGAGTTATAGGAAGAACCATTAGAAAAGAGACAAAAAAACGCAGATACCTGCATCGGTCAATGAAGGTATCTGCGTTTTTTAGGGTGTTTTATTCCACTATGATCTTCTTTGTTGTGCCGTCAGTCTTGGTGATGATGTTCACTCCTTGCTGCACGCGACCGAGACGCGAGCCGCCGGTGGAGTGGATGGCACGAACATCAGACATCGTGGCAACTCCGTTTATTCCGGTAGGAGTGGTCTGGGCATGCAGCTGCATCGGGCTGTCAAGGTTGCCGAGGCTCTGTCCTTGGAATACGATGGTCTCGCTGACGGACAAGGTCTCACCTGATGTCTCGTCGTAAGCGCGGAAGGTGATTGTCTCGTTGTCCTTCACTGTGCCATGCACGGTGATGAAGAGTTTCTCACCCACCACACTGCCTATACCTCGACATTCCTCTCCGCAGAAAGCCCCCACGGTATATCTGCCTTGCTCTGCAGGCTCGTCTGTCATATAGAGCTTGGCGATGATGGTGGTAACATCAGGATATTTGTGGATGTCGTAAGTCCAGGGCTGGATATCGGCAGACTTGCGGATGGCTGCTCCGCTTGCTGCATTATCTGTGACATTCTCGGCATAGAAGAAGGTTGTGGCATCGCCAGTGCGGTGATACATGTAGCCCTCGCCGGGAGTCATCTCCGTGAGTTGTCCTTCCCATCCGTTGTCGCCATATTCGGCAAAGCTCTTCTGGCTAATCAGACGGTCGCCCTTTACTGCATCAAGGTTGCTGAGAGCAGTGGCAACAGACAGGGATGTTGTGGGCAGATAGCCTATCCAGTTGTATCCTGAATATAGCTTTACACCAGTGATTGTCGGATTCTCAGGAATACCCTGTTGCGTCAGTTCGGTTGCAGCCTTTGTCTGCAACTTGTAAGCTGCGGTGACGTCGATGGTGTTCAGATTGCCTACTATTCCAAGTTCTGTGTCATTGTAGAGTTCCTCGGTCTGGCTGAGCAGTCGGTTGACATCTGTCTTGATGCCTTCGATTAACGGAGCGGCATCAGTCGGGATGTTTGTGGAAATCCAGTTCCAACCCTCTGCCATTTCCTTGCTGTTGTTGACTACCTCATGTACTGTGATATAGAAGCTGACGGGATTCGGCCTGTATGCCGAGGCATCTGTCTTCACAAACTCAGCTGGAGAGATGGTAGCCTCATATACTCCGTTTGCCATTGAACTTTCTGCCTTGATGGGCAGTGTGAGCAGGATGCCGCTCTTTGTCTTGAGCACAGAGTTGCTTGAAGAGAAACACTGGAACCTGTCAAGTCCCTTGACGCTTACGGCAGAGCTGACCTGCTGACCGTCTGCATATACGTCGCTCTTCTGGAATCCCGGCTTGCCGTCCTCACCGTTTACAGCTCCGATACCCTCGGGATATGCAATGTCAAACTGGTAGGCGGTATAGTCCTCGCCGTTGAGTTCATAATATACTACAATGTTAGACGTGCTGCCCGGAGCCACCTTCACGTTAGGAACAGCGAATACCTCTCCGTCATATTCCCTGGACGTTGTCATAAGAGGAGATTCGGCAATCACTGTCACATCATCTGCGGTAATCTTGCCGTCGTTGTTTGCGTCAGCCTCCGCTGCCACAAAGTTGTCGGGAGTATTGCCGTTGAGGTGGTTCGTCAGACAAACCAAGTCGGCGATGGTGAACATCTTGTCGCCGTTGACATCGCCAAGGCGGTGGAATACGGGATAGAGGTTCATGGCTCCTGCCACGGTGTAAGTATATGTCGGGTCTTCGCTCAACAGTTCATATCCCTCGATGCTCTGTGCACGTCTTTGGCTCACAGCCTGTGTCGATGATGTGGCGGCATCGGTGTACCATCCCACAAACTTGTGGCAAGCCTCTGGCACGGCAGTCAGTGTAATCTCTTCATCATATTCATATATACCGGTTCCTCCTCCGGTCACGGTACCACCGACAGTGAACGATTCCGTATCGTCGCCTATCAGGCTGCCATCCACGATATTGCTTACGCTGAGGTTGAACGGCTGGCGGTCGAAGAACAGTTTCAGTTCCTTGTTTGCCGAGAGATAATACTCGTAGGTGTCTTCGGTGGAAAGAATCTTGCCGTCGATGCTCCAGCGGTTGAAGATAAAGCCATAGTTAGGCTCGACCTTCAGTGTCAGAGTGGTTCCGTAAGGATAGGATGCCTCAGGAGTCTGAGGATCGTCATACTCAGTCTTCTCGTTCTGATACTCCACTGCCGTAACTTTAACTGTAGCTGCTTCGGGATAGTTGAAAACTATGTTCAGATCCACAGGCTTGTCGGTCTGCTCAATCCATGATATAGGAGATGCAGTCATACCTACATGTCCGTTGACATCAGTGATGAGAGCGGTATTGACTGTCAGGCAGAAGAAACCGTCGTTGTGTTCCACATTGCTCAGGTCTACGATAAGTTGCTTGCCCTCAATGCTCCATGTGACATTGGTCATATCCACAACCTCACCCTGGTTGACAAGCGAGAGAGCCTTGGGATTTACCTCTGCTATCTCATGTGTGAAGTTAAGTTCCACCGACTGTACCTCTGTATTGCTCACGCTGATGTCGCTGCCTGTTTCCACGCCATTCAGCTTCACGGAAATGATGTTGAGAGTAGCCTCGGGCTTCGGCTCAAAGCGCAGGGTATAGGTGGTTGAGCCGCTCGGACAGTTGTCGATGATGTGTATGAGGTTCTCGTGTGTAGGACGCTTTCTGTCTATCAGCGTAGCCCATGTCTGCCATACGTTGCGCAGGGGCACGACAGTTCCGTCCTCACGTGTCACCTCCACGAGGGTTGCATTGCCGTCGGTCGGGTCGGCAGTCTTGGCGTATGTCCAACCCTTGCTGCCAGCCTCTAATGTGAGGGTATAAACGTTCTCGTCCTTGTCCGCCGTCGTAGCCGCGCCGATGTTGATAGGAGCCGTAGTACCATCTACGAGATAGAGTTTGTCAGGCAGGTTCTGCTCGTCCTCAACTTCGTTTACAGCAAAGGCATAGTCGGCATTGGCATTGCCTTCCACCACCACGCTTCTGATGAGTTCGTGAATCTTCACCTCGTTAATCAATGAAAGGTTCGGGTTGCTGCTCATGGTGAGCTGTGTATATTTTACATCGTAGTCAATGAAATGTCCCATCAGGCTTGATGTCATCCACCACTGAGCGTATGCGTGACCCTGTGCAGGCAGAGTGCCGAAGTCTGTTGTCACTGTCTTGCCGAAGGCGAGCGACTTCTCCTGTCCGTTGAGCTGTGAAGACGTGATGCTGTATTGCAGGAAGAGACTTTCCTCGTTATCCACCATCTCGGGCTGTGCCGTAATCATCTTTAGGTTCTCGGCATCACCATAGCCTACGTTTCTGATAAGTACGGCAAACTCAGCTTCCTCTGCCGGTTCGATGATATCCTTGGTGATGGCATCATCTGAAATGACATCACGCTGGAGGAAATAGTCGAGGTTGAGTTCGGGAGAAGGTTTCACAGTCATCACCTGTTCAGTAAGGTCGGCATGTCTTTCCTTTCCGTCAACGGAGAAGGTAAGGCTTCCGCCGAACAGATAATCCAATGGTGCTATCGGAGCGGCATACTTAGTAGGTATGAATTTCACCTTCAGCACACCAGTCTGCCCAGAGCCTAATGCCCAAGGTCCTTTGTCCTTGTTGCCGGTAAATCCGGTAAATTCAGTGTAACTGATGTCGAACTCCTTGTCGGTAGCCAAGTCTCCGTTAGGCATCTTCTCTGTGAGAGTCAGCATGATGTCGTCCATAGACTTGTCGCTGCCGTTCTCTATGGTCAGTGTTCCCTCAAAGGCCTGGCGAGTGAGTGTGAGCAGCTGGTTGAACTGCATCTTTACTGTCACGATGACATCCTCATCCTCTACTTGGGTCACCAAGGTACAGTTGCCTGGCAGGCATGGCATACAGTTGGTGCCAATCGAAGTGAATGCCTTGCAATAACGATATTTCGGCTCGTCGCCGCACTTCCATGTATAGTTTGCCAACCACTCGATGGAGCATCCTTCGCTTTCTGCCTCACGGGTATATCGGACAGTGATGAAACTTGTCTCCTGCGGACGCAGGTCGAATACTGTCGGGTTGAGTGCCTCCCATCTGAATCCCTCGATTTCCGGCACAATGAGTGTAACGTCGCGTGCCATGATAAGTCCGCGGTTGGTCAGTGTTACCTGTATGTCAACAGACTCACCGATAGCCACGTCACTCATCTTCACTCTTCCGGGAGCGGAGATAGTCACCTGCGGAGCGGGCACGGCAAATTCAAGTGTTGCCTCGGTCACAATCTCATAACCGTCCTTCTCTTCGGTCTCCACCACCTTATACTCAATCTTGATTCCGTCGCCAAGGCTGAGGTTCACGGTGCGGTCGATGGTCTGTCCGGGATATACGAGGATGTTGTTGCTGTATGTCTCGTGGTTCTCGGCAGTCACGGTATAGCTGTAGTAGCCCTCGTTCAGGGTGATGCTTGCAGTGCCTTCCTCTCCGGTGTTGAGCGTTTCCACAGTCTCGCCTGTAGCGCTGTTGGTTACAACAATAGTGGCGTTCTTCACCTTGGGAGCCGAAGCGTCATAGTATGTATATTCATCACATACGGAGAACACTATCGTTCCCTTTTCATCCGAAACGACAGTCACCTTATAAGGGATAATCTGGTTGTTTCCATTTTCGATATTCACTCCGATATAACCGTCGTAGTTGGTATTGGCTTCGCCGTCGGGCGACATGGCTATGACTGCCGTGGCGGTCTCTCCGGGTTCTATAGGCATAAGAGCACTCTGGAGTGTCATCCACCCTGGCATCTGCAATGAGATGGTTCCAGTGGAGGCATTTCCGTTGTTGGTGATGTTGAGGCTGTAGCTGCCTGTTGCCCCCTTCTTCACCGTTGTCACTATACCTGTCACGTCAAATGCGATGTCAGCATGAGGTGTAACGGGAATAGCAATCGTTCCGCTCTCAAATTTAGTACATACGTTGTCGCCGGTGCTCTTGCATAGCAGGGCCTTGGTGATTGTTACGGCGTAAGTGCGTCCGTCGAGCCAAGTTGGCGATGTCACCACGTCGATTGTCATAATCTGACCGCTATTGCCCTTGAACGGCTTGTTAGAGGCGGAAAAGGCTGTCACCTTATATATATTATTGTCGCCGTCGATACGGGCGGCACTAATCTGATGACCATTGGCACGTGCTGCTGCAAGTTGGCAACCGCCGGCATTTATGCTGCTGCCTTGCGGCAACTGCACGGTGAGTTCCACTGCCACGATGTCGTCCGTGTTGTCCATCGTCACGGGAAGACCCACTGACTCTCCCAGCGAGAGATACTCCATCTCGGCAGAGCCTATGGAGATGGTGTTCTGGGCCTGGGCTACTGCTCCTAATGTGGAGAGCAGTAGCGTGAGGAACATCATTATCTTTTTCATATTGTTCTTCTTGTTATGTGTGTGAAATGAATACGTTTACTTAATCACAATCTTGCGCTTCTCACCGTCCATGTTGATGATGAACACACCGTTGAGCTGCTGGCCCTTTGCCTTCTTGAGGATGTCAGCCTCGGTGGCATTGGTGCCGCTCATAAGAGTGGTGCCGGCTACATTGGTGATACTCCAGTTGGCGGCGGCATTGCCGTTCAGCTTGCCTATGCCTGTTGGAACAACGTTGCCAACGCTGATGGTGCGGGCATTGCTGTCGCTGAGCACTGAAGATGCGATGCGCGGAGCTGCCTCTGCATTGTATGTTGCGATGACAGTCCTTCCTGCCTCAATCTCGCGTGGCATCAGAGAATAGATGATGGCGTGAGTGCCGTTCTGCTGTGCCGCTGTTGCAGTGGCGAAGCCCATGTTCTCGGTGTTCCATGTCAGGTGCTGTGGCTCTATGCCTGCTATGTGCAGGTCGAGGGCAGCCACCGGCTTGGTGGTGTAGAGAACAATCTGACCGTCTTCCACGCTTATGCATGCTTCTTTTTCAACTGCGATGGCGTCGCCGAATGCCCTTGCGGCAGCTTGCTGTGTGCTTTCCTGTGCAAGCAGGATATTGACAGTAGCCACGATGTCCTGCACGTTGATGTCGTCATCAGGACCGTAGGTGTCGGCGGCATAGAAGTTAAAGAGATCGTATCCCTGATTGTTGGAGTAGTTGAGCGTTGACTGCAGGTCGAGCACGTTGACAGCGTCGTCCATGTTCGCGTCACCCATATTATAATTATATGTGAAGGTGAAGCGGTGGGGCCATGCACATTCTACTATAGCCGGTGAGGGCCAGTAGAACTTGAAGTTGTTCGATGTGCCTCCGTCGGCATAGATATAGCAGTCCCAATAGTGTCCGCCATTGGTTCCCTCATGAGCGAACTTGCATACACCATCCACGCCGATGAGTGTGGAAACCAATGAGCCGCTGTTGTCGTTGTAGTAAGCGATGCTTGGCAACTCACCGTAGTTGCAGAGTTCATAGAGCGTATGCTCACCGATATATCCGAAGTCCTGTCCCAGCACATTGAGATTGCATCTGCCTGGCAGTGTTTCTTTCATCGGCATAACATCGCCAGTGATAGAGTTATAACTCAAATCAAAGGAATTCAGTCTGCTCAGACCGGTGAATGTCAGTGAAGTGATGTCACCGCTTAATCCGTTCTCACGAAGGTTGATTTCTGTGACATATCCCTCCTCGTCGAAGCTGACGCCTCTCCAGCGTGATGCAGTCTGCACATTCTTGTTGATTACCCACTTTGTTTTCCAGGCGTCACCTCCCAATGTGTTATAGATAGCGCAGAGGTCGGCATAGTCGGCTTCGTTCATCGGAGTGCGAACCGGCATTGAGCCAAGGTCGCCCACGATATTGAAGTCGCACCAACTCTCTTCAGCCTTGAATACATCCACCATCTCTTCATATACGTGGAGAGTACAGCTCGGCTTGTCAAAATCGTTAAATGCCTCACCATGGGTTTCCGGTATCTCTACAGCATAATAGTAAATGTCCTTCAGGTTCTCGTCACTGGCAAAGGCATTACCATGGATGGCGATAACACTTTCTGGCAGCGTGAGGGCAGTAAGTCCTGTTACCTTCCACATACCGTCACGTGCGATTTCCGTTACATAATCAGGCACCTCGTATTCTCCCTCATGACTCAAAGGCAGACGGAAGAAGAAGGTGTTGAGGATGACGGGCGACTGGAGGTTAGGACAATTGTCGAAATACATACCATTTCCTCTGTCCATATCTATGATGCCCTCGCCGCCAGTAACTGTTTCGAGAGAATTGCATCCATACAGGAATGCCGGGCCAATCTTCTTCACACTGCTTGGTATATGGATAGTCTTCAGGTTGTCACAGTTTTCCAATGTGTACCAATTGTCCATATACTCCACTGTATTAGGAAGTATGAGTGTCTCGAATGCACATCCGTTCAGAGCATCGGAAGCCATCCAGTTATATTCCTCAAGCTTTACCTCACCAAGGTCAAGCGCATCCAGTGTACGACCCATATTGTTGCGGATATAATATAGGTCATTATTGTTGATGTTGCCAGTGACTGTCAACTTGGTGATGTCCATCATATCCTCACATCCTGCGGCAGTCATTGCCTCTGTCAAAGCGTCGCTGAATGTTCCCATTGTCTCCACATTGACTGTCATCTCGAATGAAGGATATGTACCAAGGTCGCCAACTATAGTCGGGAAGTTATTCCATCCCCCGGCATTCTCATATCGGCTTACGCAGTTTGAATAGACGTGCAGCACGGCTTCTGAATTAATGCCGTCGTAGAACGACCAGTCCCATTCGTCAATACCATTCCATGCCGGTGGCATCTTGGCATAGCTATAGACGTTCTGGATGTTAGAGCCACGTAATGCTCTCCACTTTATTGATGTGACTTTCTTGCCGATGGTCACCTCCTGCAGATTGTCGCAGTACTCTGCCCAACATTCAGGAATCTCCGTAACACCATTACCTATCTTGATAGTAGTCAAGGCACTGCACTCCTGCAATCCTCTGTGCCCCATCGTCGTAACTGCATCTGGAATCTCGATACTGGTAAGACCTGTCTGGGCGAAAGCGTATGAGCCGATAGTCAGAAGACTCTCGGGCAATGTAATGCTGCTCAGTCGGCGGCTGTTTCTGAATGCCTCGCTGCCAATGCTTGTAACAGTAGAAGGCAATACGATGTTCTTATAGCTTGTTGCGTAGAACATGCGATCTGTGATGGCATTGCCGTCAAGGGCAGTCCCGCCCAGGTCAAGCTTCTCCATATAATATAAGGTATTGGGAAGAGCGTTGAGATAAGCCACGTCGTCAGCATTGAGACTTCCCGTCACGGTGAGGTTCCTGATGAGTGTCTTGTCGCTGATTCCTGCTTCTGCCACGGCAGCGTCGAAGAGTTCGTCATCGAGTGTACCGGCTGTAGCCACGTCAATAGTCATATCCACCAACTCGCCAACGGCGAAGCCTATGATATGTCCCATATCACGCCACTCCTCGGCATTCTGATATGCTTCTACGGATGACTCAGGCACATAGACTGTGCAAGCCTCCTTGTCGAAGCCAAATTCCCACACACCGCTGTGACATGTTGGGGGAACTGGAGCATAGCAATATATTTCTGTCAAGTTCGGACAGTCCATGAATGTGTCATCGCCAAGGTCAGTGAGTGAACCGGGCAGTGTGATAGACGAGAGCTGTGAATTTCTCATCGAACCTGCCGTAGTCATCTTGATGCCTGCCGGCACTTCGTATGAACCCGTCATGGATGGAGGTAGGTAGAGGAACACCGAGCCGCCATATACAGGCTCTGTTATGGCAGTTTCCATGAAGACATCCCAAGCACCGTAAGAGCCACTATCCGAGAGACCTTCCATACCAGTTACTGTGGTGAGGTTGCGACAGCTTCGGAATGCATAGTGACCAATATAAGTTACTGAAGCCGGAATGTCTATGCTTGTCAGTCCGTCGCAATTGTTGAAGGCATCATCTTCAATGCGTTCCAGTGTCTCAGGCAACACGATGGATGTCAGCTTGTCCCTGTCATAGAACAAACCACTATAAATGCGGTTTTCCTGAACATTTGCCTCGCCGAAATCAATAGTGCTGAGTGAGTACAGCTCTTTACACATCTCTGACAATACCCAAAGGTCGTCATCACTGACATTACCTGTAACAGTGATACCCACCACATCATAGATGGTGCTGTTCTGCTCTGCGGCTTTCTCATCTATCAGTGAACGCAACGTGCCCCATTCTTCCACGTTTACGGTGAGTGAAACCTGCTGCGGGTCGGGCATGGTGACGTATGTGAACTCCTCGCCCCATGACTCCTTGAAGCTGTTGAGGGCTGACTCATATACATGCACGGTGATTGTCGATTTGCTGATTCCCTCGAAGGCATTGGATGCTGTGGAAGGAGCGGTCTTGCTATATACATACATCTCCGTGAGAGCCTTGCATCCTGAGAAAGCTTTCTCGCCGATTTCGGTGAGCGAGCGCGGCAAGGTGAGCTTTGTCAGGTTCTCAGTGAACTTAAAGGCATTGCGATAAACGCTGCCATAGCCCATGGCAAGTTCAAACTCCGTGGCACTAACAGGTGCGGCAATCAAAGTCTTGTCATTGTAGATATCCACATAGCTCTTCACATACTGCAGGTTCTGGCAGTTGCGGAAGGCATTGCCATCCACTGATGTTATCGTTGAGGGCAGAACAACCGAAGTAAGGTCGCCGCAATCCTCAAACATAGAGCCTGCCAACTCCGTTACGGTGTATGTCTTGCCGTTGTAGGTGACTGTCTCAGGTATGGTAATGTCACCTGCGGTAAAGGCGTTTCGAGCCACACGTACAGTGTTCTCACCCGTCACCTCATAGCTGATGGAAGAAGCGTCATACAGACCGCAGTCAAGATGATAGCCGCCCCAGTTCTGGGAAGTGTGGACAGCCATGACGTTAGGGGTTCCGTCGGTATGTATGAGTGCTATCTGGGCTGGAGTAAGCTCTACTTCATAACAGTCGTCGTGCAAACTTTCTGTCTTGTGGTCCTCATACACCAATGTTCCGTTGATATAATATTCTGCTGGCGAGTCATCATAGCTGCAGGACAGATATAGCTTCGTCGGCACGTTCTTAGTGTTAAACGTAAAGATACGGCGGATATAGAAGTCGCCTAAGCGGTCACCCCAAGGTGCGCCTGTTTCATGGAAATAGTCGTAGTTGCCGCCATCCTTGAAGGAGGCTGCATGGTTCTCCCAAACTATCTTGTTGCCGTTGGGCAGTACATCCTCGTCACTGTTTGTCAGTTCGTAGCCTTCATCATACCATAGGTGTCCCATGGCATCTACTGGAGGCGCGCCGACAATTACGTTGTCCGTACCGTCATACTCATCGCCCCATATCATCCATGTGTCTGCTGTCCAATGTATGTTGCTGTTACGCCATGATGACGGCAGTGTCATTCCTCCGTTGATAAAGCGTACAGCCTCTGCCTCTCCTGCGGCGAACTCCGCTGTCACCTTGACGCTTGACATCGGGAAGGTGAATACGTATTCATTTTCGGCATTGGAGACTTTGGTCACTGGCAGCGGGTTGTCGTTAGCGTCAGTTACCTTAACGGCACTCACTACATAGCCGTCGGCTGGTATTGTCGTCACTTTCTTCAGTGTGCCAGGCAGGCATGTGTTGTTGTTGATGCTGATGCTTCCATTTTCAGGCGAGCCTAAGGTCATGGTATAGGCAGTTGTTCCCGATACTACGATGGTCGGGTCACTGCTGAATGTCGTCGTTCCGTCGAAGGCTGCTCCATTATAAGTAAATGTGGCATTCGTCAGGCCGAAGTCTTCGCCCGAAGGCATCTTGTCGCCGATAGGACTGTTGCTGATGAACCTTTTTATCACCTGTCCGCCAATGGTGAATGTCACAGTATAAACACCCTTGTTGGTGTCGTCGGTAAGCACTGGACGGGTGTCGGAACCTAATGTCTGTCCCCACACTTGTCCTGTAGTCCAATCGCGAGAGCCGCCTTGGAGGGTCTGGGTCAAACTGCCACTCTCCAAAACTGATGCAGATACAGAAATACCTTGAGGATCATCCGTCTGTTCTCCTAATGATGATATATAGAAGCTGTTCACACATGTCGCACCGTTTCGTGAGAATGCATAACTGTCATAAGGATATTCAAGATTTAAACTGCCAATATTCAGGCAATTATAAAATTCAGGCCTACTACCGTCTCTCCAACCACAGAATCCTCCACAATGATTTGTTTCAGATCCATCTATAATACCAGAGAACACGCAATCATAGAATCGGGCATATCCCCCTCGAACAATAGATATGAATCCACCGTGGGTGCCGTCTCCAGAATATTGGGAATTGATGGTCACCTTGCTTTCACAACCTTGAAGGGTGACATTCTCAGCCCAACCAATCAGTCCTCCGGCAAAATGGTTAGTCACAGTGATAGTGCCTGCTATTGTCAGGTTTTTAAACGTACTGTTTGTCGCCCAATGGAATGGGGCGGTATATTCGTTGTCACTTTCTATGTTGACATTCAGGGTATGTCCCTGTCCGTCAAATGTTCCTGAGAACGGCACTTCTTCCGAACCCACCATCGTGCTCACGCTGATGTCATTGGTAAGTTTGAATGAACCGCCGCTATATTCGGAAAGATTTTCCGAGAGTTCCTTCCAGTCGTCTGCACTTGTGATAAGATAGCTGCCAGATTCATCCACAGAGAGTTTTGCGGTGCTTATTACTTCAGGGCTCAGTCCGATGAGAGCCGTCATGTCGTAATGCCATCCTGCCTCGGTGGGTTCAGATTCGCTATTTTCATGGTCGAGAGCAAAGAGGTTGAAGTAGCCGTTGCAGGCGCCTCCCCATCCCCAGTTGACATGGAAATAGTTGCCGTCCGACTTATATCCGTCGATTA
>JBJEAV010000153.1:0-3026 GCA_051869395.1 Prevotella sp. | reverse complement strand
TTGGGCAACTCGTAGTTCTTGCCGAAAGCCTCGCCCGAAGCCGTCGAACCGATACCTCCGGTGATATACATCTTCTTGCTCACGATATTGTCCCATATACGGTCGATAGCCTCGATATACGACTTGTCGCCCGTGAGGGCAGCCACGTCAGCCATACCTGCATACATATAAGCGGCACGCACGGCATGTCCCACAGCCTCGTCCTGGTCAAGCACGGGCTTATGGCTTTGACTGTATTCGCTCTTGAATTGTGTCTTTCCGCGATAGTCGAGCAGGAACTTCGCCTCGTCCAAGTATTTCTTCTCGCCAGTGAGCACATACAGTTTGCATAGAGCCATCTCGGCAATCTGGTGTCCGGGCACCACGCAAGCCTGTCCAGCCTTTGGTCCCACCTCGCGGCACACGCAGTCTGCATAGCGGCATGCGATGTCGAGGAACTTCCTTGAGCCGGTGGCCTGATAGTGGGCAACAGCTCCCTCCACCATGTGACCTAAGTTATAAAGCTCATGGCTGAGGTCTTCCTCCTTCGACCATCTCTTGTCGCCCGCCCACTCATGCGGATGCTTGGGATTCATCGTACGCGATGTATAAAGGTAGCCGTCCGGCTCCTGAGCCTTTGCCACAATGTCGAGCACGCTGTCAATATACTGCACAAGACGCTTGTCGCTGTAGGTCTGCAGCGAATAGCTTGCGCCCTCAATGGTCTTATACACGTCGGTGTCGTCAAACGACAGACCGCCCACCTTGTACGACTCGCTCGGATTGGCGGCCTTCTCAAAGTTGGTGTATCTTCCCGTCTCCTCGCACTTGCTGAAGGCGAGAGGAATGGTCACGTCGCGGCTTGCCTTGAGACGTTGTCCCCAAAACGAGTCTGTAACCTTCACCTTGGTAAATTCCACGGGAGTGATGGGATAGCCGTGGCCATCCTTCTTCTGCGCATTGGCTGCCATGAGCATTGCAGCCATGACAGTTGTGATAACGAGTTTCTTCATTACTTATATATTTTTAATTATTATTATCAAGATTGCTTGCTTCATTTGGCAAATTCGCTTGCAAAGATACAACATTTTTCCGTATAAAATTGATAATATAGTCCCAATCAATGCAAAAAACGTCCCGTTTTGCCCTTTTTCATACCTTTAAGTACTATTATTCCATAGAAATGGAGTATATCTTACGATTCTGCGATTATTATTGCATACATTGGGACTAAATTAATATGGTTATTGGAGAATTTTCAATACCTTTGCAGCCATAATTCATAATTAACTACGATGAAAAAAACTCTATCACTTATTATTGCCGCGGCATCGATGCTTAATGCGGCAGCACAGAAGACTATCTATGTGCCAAACGACTTGCAGAAGATGGACCTGCTCTGCGATTCATCTACTTGGAGCTATGCACGAATGACTTGTACCGACAACTTCGCCATCATGTGGCAGAAGGGATTCGGCTATGACCTCAGCAGTCCGCCCTCGCTCGAAGGCAAACCGATGAAGGTGGATATCGACAATCTCAAGGAGAAGTTGGAGAGCTATTATGCCTTCTTCCGCGATTCATTGCAGTTTACGCGCAAAGGCTCGAAGGCGGAGAAATACCGCATGATGGTGATGCTCAACTACTCGCTCGAAGGCACTGCCTACGGTGGCGACTACGACGGTGAGATTGGTGCGCTGTGGCTTGCCCCCAACCGCGTGCAGGACAAGCGGCTCAACTGCATCGCCCACGAGTTGGGGCACTCGTTTCAGTCGCAGATAATGTGCGACGGCGAGGGAGAGGCATGGGGAGGCTGCGGTTTCTTCGAGATGACATCCCAGTGGATGCTCTGGCAGGTGAATCCCGAATGGATTACCGACGAGAAATATCATTTCGACGCCTTCACCAAGACCTGCCACAAGGCATATCTGCATCTTGAGAACATCTATCATTCACCTTATATTATAGAATGTTGGGGCGAGAAGCACGGCAAGCCGTTTATTGCCGAGCTTTACCGACAAGGAAAGCGAGGCGAGGACCCCGTCATTACTTACAAGCGACTGACAGGACTGACTCAGGCGCAGTTCTGCGACGAGATGTTCTGTAATGTGCGACGAATGGTGAACATGGATTTCCCGAGGGCTTGGAAGGAGACGAGACCCTATGTGGAGAAGTTCTCAACGAAATTGAGAACAACGTCGGCTGGATGGCAGAGGGTTGAGGCTGAGTGCTGTCCTGAGAATTACGGGTTTAATGTCATTAAGGTGGATGTGCCCAAGGCTGGGGCCACGGCTAAGGTTAAGTTCCGCGGATTGACCGAGGCAGAGGGATATAACATCATCAATAAGGATGTCGCGGGATGGAAATACGGCTTGGTGGGAATTGACACCGAGGGAAATGCCGTTTATGGCGACATTTATTCAGCAAAGAAAGGAACGGCAACGTTGAAGACATCAAAAAGCCGTCCGCTTCGCAGTCTATATCTCGTGGTGATGGGTGCTCCCGCAAGACATTGGCGCAACGTTGATGCCTGGGGGGCAGAAGGGGAGACTGCCAAGGATGCACAGTGGCCATACGAGATAAAATACTAAGAGGAGAACGAGACTTTGGAAAAAGAGAGACGTGGCAATAGACAACAACAACATTAGCAACATCTACAAATATTATAAATGTTGCTAATGTAAATGTTACTAAAGGGTGGAGTGGAGGACTATCGCTTGTCCTGCACTCCGTAGTTAATCCATTGCTCCTGAGGATAGCTGGTCTTGATGATGCGCTTCTTTTCGGCGAAAGCCTCTTTGACTCCGGCGAGAATCTGGTTCATGCGCTTCACCTTGAGCGACAGTTCCTCGCGTGCCTTGTCGCACTCGTCGTTAGCCTCCTTCAGGAGATTCAGGTCGTTAGTCATTGACTGAAGGCTGTCCTCTGAGATGCCCTTGGCTCTCAGCGATTCGATGTTCTTGTTCAGTCCTTCCACGAGCACACGGCTCTTCTCGATTTGTAATTCAATTGTTTTTGACATAATTTTTTTGTTTTTAAATGTGAAT
>JBJEAV010000152.1:1791-3033 GCA_051869395.1 Prevotella sp. | reverse complement strand
ACTATAATCCTTATTTGCCATATCTCGAAATTTGTTCGCAAAGTTACGAACATATCTGCAATCTACCAAACAATGACAACTATTTCTTCACAAAACAACAATTATTTAACTTTCATTATCGAATCATATCCCCAATTTACAGTATTTTCACCCCAGTTTCCACCACCACCACCAGCCTTGCGGAAGTTGCGGAACAGGTGGAACAGGTGGAAACGTAATGGTGAAAGTCGAGTGAATGGATTAATACAGTTTTTCCTTAAGATACTTTGCGGTGAACCCTTCCTTGCAGCCGCTGACCTTCTCGGGGGTGCCCACGGTTACTACATTGCCGCCGCGGTCGCCTCCGTCGGGACCCATGTCTATGATATGGTCGGCACACTTGATTACCTCAAGGTTGTGCTCTATGATTACTATCGTGTGACCACGGGAGATGAGGGCATTGAAGGACTCCAGGAGCTTCTTTATGTCGTGGAAATGAAGACCCGTGGTGGGCTCGTCGAAGATGAACATCGTTGGGACTATCTTCTCCAGGCCTATGAAATATGCCAATTTCACGCGCTGGTTCTCACCGCCCGAGAGCGTGGATGAACTCTGTCCGAGCTTTATATATCCAAGACCTACGTCCTGAAGCGGTTGCAGTCGCTTCACTATCAGCGGTTGCTCCCATCGTGCGAAGAACTCGATGGCCTCGTCGATTGTCATGTCAAGCACATCGGCAATGTTCTTGCCATGGAACTTCACTTCGAGGATGTCGCTCTTGAAACGCTTGCCGTGGCAATGCTCACATTCGAGCACTATGTCAGCCATAAACTGCATCTCAACGGTTATCACTCCCGCACCCTTGCACTCCTCGCAACGCCCGCCCTCGGCATTGAACGAGAAGAACTGCGAAGTGAATCCCATCTGTACGGCAAGTGGCTGCTCGGCATAAAGGTCGCGTATGGCATCGTATGCCTTCACGTATGTGGCTGGATTGGAGCGGGTGCTCTTGCCGATGGGGTTCTGATCGACAAACTCCACATGCTGGATTGCCTTGATGTCGCCCGTGAGCGCACCGTATTCGCCGGGGGCATCGCACACCTCGCCAATATGTCGCTTGAGGGCGGGATATAATATGCCCTTGACAAGGCTCGACTTGCCCGAACCGCTCACACCCGTGACTACTGTCATCACATTGAGCGGGAAGGCTACATCTATGCCCTTCAGATTGTTCATTCGCGCCCCCTTCACCTCTATCTTCAT
>JBJEAV010000152.1:0-1691 GCA_051869395.1 Prevotella sp. | reverse complement strand
TCTCCCTGCCATACTATTTCTCCTCCGAGGCGACCGGCATTGGGGCCCACGTCTATGATATAGTCGGCGGCACGCATTATCTCCTCGTCATGCTCAACCACAATCACGGTGTTGCCTATGTCGCGCAGCTGTTTCAACACATTAATCAGACGGTCGGTGTCGCGACTGTGCAGACCTATGCTCGGCTCGTCGAGGATATACAACGAGCCCACCAAACTGCTGCCAAGGGAGGTGGTGAGGTTGATGCGCTGGCTCTCGCCTCCAGACAGTGTGTTGGACAGGCGGTTGAGGGTCAGGTAGCCCAATCCCACATCGAGGATGAACTGCAGGCGGTTGTTTATCTCGGTGAGAAGTCGCTTGGCTATAGCAGCGTCATGCTCCGGGAGTTCAAGATTGGCAAACCATTCCTTCAGCTTCACTATCGGCATCTGCACGAGGTCGGTGATGCTTCTTCCGGCAATCTTCACGTAGTTTGCCTCCTTCTTCAGGCGTGTGCCATGGCATACGGGGCAGTCGGTCTTGCCACGATAGCGCGCCATCATCACGCGATACTGTATCTTGTATTGGTTCTGGCGCACCATCTCGAAGAACTCGTCGATACATACCTTTGAATACGGGTCGGACTCCTTGGCAGATGGCAATCCGTGCCATAGCCACGAGCGATGCTCCTCGGAGAGCTTGTAATAGGGTTCGAAGATGGGGAAGTTGTCCTTTGCGGCACGACGGCAAAACTCCTCGCGCCACTCGCCCAACTTGGCTCCGTTCCAGCAAGCCACACATCCATCATATACGCTCTTGCCCGAATCGGGGATAACCCTCGACGGGTCGATGCCAATCACCTTGCCGTAGCCCTGACAATCGGGACATGCTCCCACGGGCGAGTTGAACGAGAACATATTGTCGTTAGGAGTCTCAAACTCCATGCCGTCAGCCTCGAAACGAGTGGAAAAGTCATACGTAATCATCGACGGGAGGAACATCAGGCGACACTCTCCCCTACCCTCGTAGAAGGCAGTCTCGGTGGAATCCAAGATTCGCGATATGCCATCCGTGGAAAGGTCAACCGACGTGCGGTCAACCACGATATACACCTCGCCGTTGATATCCTCACCCGACTCAAGCACGTCGTCAATGCGCACGAACTCACCTTTATAATATATACGCGCATAGCCCTGGAGCAGCGACATCTTGAGCTGTTCAGCCACAGTGCGCCCCTCTACAGGCACAAGCGGTGCGAGTATGACAAACTTGGTGCCTTCGGAATAAGTCTTCACGCAGTCAAGCACATCCTCAACGGTGTGTTTCTTCACCTCGCATCCGCTAATCGGCGAGAAGGTGTGCCCAACTCGGGCGAACAGCAGCCGGAGGTATTCGTATATCTCGGTAGTAGTGCCCACCGTTGAGCGTGGGTTGCGGCTGATAACCTTCTGCTCGATGGCTATAGCAGGAGGAATACCCTTGATATAGTCACACTCGGGTTTGTTCATACGTCCGAGAAACTGTCGGGCGTAGGAAGAGAGGCTCTCCACATACCGGCGTTGTCCTTCGGCATAAAGTGTGTCGAAGGCAAGCGACGACTTGCCCGAGCCGCTTACTCCGGTAATCACCACCAATTTGTTGCGGGGTATCTTCAGGTCAATATTCTTCAGGTTATTCACCCTCGCCCCTTTTATCTCTATATAATTTCCCAT
>JBJEAV010000151.1:0-3083 GCA_051869395.1 Prevotella sp. | reverse complement strand
GGGCATGCCATCGACGTGGCACAGGAGATATGCCATCGGGTGTATTCGATGATGACCTATGTGCCGTTTTCCACTAATATGGAGACAACAGCGGCACAGGTTATGCAGACCTTGCAGGGAGTATGTCAGGACTATGCCCATCTGATGATTGGATATTGTCGCGCGAGCGGAATACCCGCACGCTATGTCTGCGGTTTTATGGAAGGCACGGGAGAGACTCACGCATGGGTGGAGGTATATGACGGATACAGTTGGATAGGTTTCGACCCCACCAACGACTGCCGCATCATCTACGGATATGTGAAACTTGCCCATGGACGTGACGCTTCCGACTGCCCCGTAAGCCGCGGTATATACGGCGGACAGGCATTGCAGCAAACTCAAATAAGTGTTACATTAAAAGAAATATGATAAAAACTATAGTATCGACGGCACTGCCCGTTAATGAGCGGTTCGCGATAAGGAAAAACATCATTCAAAACGGGAAAGGAAATAGACGTGTGTGTATAGTCACGGGAACTCACGGTGACGAGCTTGAGGGACAGATGGTGTGCTATCTCGTGGCAAGACAACTTAACGAACATCCCGAACTGCTCGACGGCACGGTGGAGATATATCCCGCCCTCAACCCATTGGGCATTGACACAATACAAAGAGGCATCCCCAACTTCGACCTCGACATGAACCGCATCTTCCCCGGCAACCCCAACGGCACCATGGCCGAACAGGCTGCCCACCTCATCGTGGAAGACCTGAAGGGAGCCGACCTCGTGTTCGACATTCATTCAAGCAACCTGTACCTCAGGGAGACCCCGCAGGTGAGAATCAACGTGCTCAACGAGAAGGAGCTTGTGCCGCTTGCACAACATCTGAACATCGACTTCGTGTGGGTGCATGACGCTGCCACGGTGTTGGAATCCACGCTTGCCCATTCGCTCAACTCCACCGGCACCAAGTGTCTTGTGGCTGAGTTGGGAGTAGGGCAGCGCATCAACCACAAGATGTGCAACCGGTTGACTCTCGGCATCTTCAATCTTATGAAGGAGTTGGGGATGTGGAAGGGGGAAGTTAACCAGAGCCTGATTTCCGACCCGATAGTGTGCAAGGGCGACAAGGTGGAGTTTCTGAACGCCGAGACCTCCGGCATATTCATCACCGAACTGAAGTGTGGAGTGGTGGTTGCCGAGGGCGAGGAGATAGGTCAGATAGTGGAGCCGATGACCGGCAAGATACTCAGCCGGGTTGTCTCGCCCGTGGAGGGATATATGTTCACCATACGTGCATATCCCATAGTGTATGAAGGGTCGCTGATGGCGAGGGTGTTTAGAATTAGGAATTAGGAATTAGGAATTGGGAATGAGAATTGAGACGATATTTGAGATGAAGTCACCTTATCGGGACGCTTTCCGGATTAATGGATATTGGTTTGGAGAGGGAAAGAAGACGGTGGCTATAGTGGGAGCGATGCGTGGCGACGAGATACAACAACAGTATATCTGCGCACGTATTGTCGAGGCATTGAAGGATGCCGAGTTAAGGGGCAAGATTTCCGACGGCAAGAGCATACTGGTGATACCGTCGTGCAATCCCTTTTCGATGAATGTGTCGAAGAGGTTCTGGGCTATGGACGGCACCGACATCAACCGTATGTTCCCGGGATATGACAAGGGTGAGACCACACAGCGCATAGCCTCTGCCGTGTTTGAGTATATCAAGGACTTTGAATACGGTATGCAGATGGCAAGTTTTTATATGCCGGGTGACTTTGTGCCTCATGTGCGCATGCTCAAGACAGGCTATGAGGATATAGACACGGCACAGCTCTTCGGTATGCCTTTCGTGACGGTGCGCAAGCCGTTGCCCTTCGATACCACGTTGCTCAACTACAACTGGCAGATATGGGGCACGAAGGCTTTCTCCATATATGCCGGACAGACGAATTATGTGGAGGATTCCACCAGCGGACAGACCATCGACTCCATCCTGCGTTTCCTCAAGAAAATTCATGTGCTCGACATCCGAGTGCAGAACGCGGGATATGAGTCAATAGTGCTCGACGAGGATGAGTTGGTGAATGTCACCTCGCGCCGTGCCGGTATTTTCTATCGCATGGTTGGGGCAGGACCTCACGTCAAGGAAGGTCAGGTGCTTGCTCGCATCCTCGACCCCTACGACAGCTCTGTACTCGAAGAGGTGAAGGCTCCCGCAACGGGCACGGTCTTCTTCGCCCACAACAAGCCCCTCACCCTCGAGCATGCGATAATCTACCGCATACAGAAGTTCGACTGACATTGTTGTTTAAACACGGAGGCACAGAGATACAGAGTTTGGTTTTTTAAGTTTATCGAAGATACAGAGTTTTTTATAAAACACAAAGGGACAAAGGAACAAAGATTTACTTTGGATACAAAGGGAACAAGCAACTTAAAAGTTGCCACAAAGCCTTGCGGACGAAGACCTTTGTGGCCTTTGTAAGCAGCTTAGCTGCTCTCTGTATCTTCCTTCAGCAAAAAACGCTTTGTCTCTTTGTTTCTTTGTGTTTAAATAAAAAACTCTGTATCTCCGTGTCTCTGTGTTTAATATAAAACATCCGTAGTGTTCAATATAAACTATAGTTTGGCAAGGAAGCGCTCGCGGTCAACTATGAATCGCAGGTGCTTTCCCTCGCCGATTATGTCATTGCCCTGGCGAGCCACAACAGTGAAGTATAGCTTCCTGCCATCCACCTTGTCGAGAGTGGCTGTAGCCTCCACCTCAGCACCTAAAGGCGACGGTTTGATATGAGAAGACTCGATATGTCCTCCCACCGTTGTAGAACCTTCGGGAAGATGGTCCTTTACTGCGAGCATAGCTGCATTTTCCATCAGTGCCATCATTGCCGGAGTGGCAAACACGGGCATGTCGCCCGAACCTAATGCTATGGCGGTATTACGTTCGTCCACCACCGTCCTGCTTGTATAAGTCAATCCTGTTTCCATAATGATAATGTATGTTTTGTCATTGCAAAGGTAGCTAAAATACCTCTATTATGCAAATTTAAGACGCAAAAGTTTGCCGTATCCGAAAAAATAACTACTTTTGCA
>JBJEAV010000150.1:0-14195 GCA_051869395.1 Prevotella sp. | reverse complement strand
CTTTCAGGGCTATAGCTATATGGCCGAAACTTTAATTCTTTAATTCTTTAATCTCAGATGGAGAATGTCAATTCTCCATCTGAAACAGCGGGTCTTCGGGCATTACCATGATTGGCTTCTGCTCGTTGAGCTTTAGCATCTCCTCGGAGACGTATTTCTTGTCAACCACGAGGCGGAACATATACTCGCGGAACCAGCGGTCGGTCATTATCATGCAACCCTGCTGTCCCCATGACGCTCCCCAACTGTTCTCCACCTTCCACTTCCTGGCCTTTCCGTTCTCGTCGAGATCCACGGCGGTGAGGGTCATGGCGTGGGTGGAACCACTGTCGAAGGTGCTTATTCTCTCTGCCTTGTTCATACCGAAGGTGGTGCCCATAAGCGAACCGTAGTCGAAGTTCTCGGTGTCGCCATATCCGCGCTTGCGGTCGAGCATCTTGCCCACGTCGTAAGAGCTATACAGTTTGCGTCCGTCCTTGAGCGATGCTATTGCCATCTGCTCGATGTCGTCCATCGGGAGGTTGAGGTATTTCCAGTTGTGTCCGTCGTAGGTGTGGCGGTCGAGCTCCACCTCGTAGGTCTTGTAGTAAGGACGTCGGGGGTCGTTCATCACCATGATGAAGGTGCCGTTGAGCTTCTCTCCCACCACTTCCCTGAAGAACTCCTGTGGAGTGTAGGTCTTGGGCTTGCCCACAGCCTTGCCGTCCTTGTTGACATGGGCGTAGGTGAACTGCGTCGGGGGTTCGCCGATGGTGAGCGAGAGCATACGATATACAGTGGCGAGCATTCCGGTCTTTGCCTTCTCGATGTCGGCAGCCTTCTTGCCCTCAGCCACCATCTGGCGCAGTTTGAGTCCGTCCTCCCTGAGGCGCGATGAAATGAGTCGCGCCATTCTCGACGTGTTGTCGCTGGAATAGCTCTCGGGCATCACCTGCTTGGGCACGAGTCCGTATTTCTCGGCGAGGTCGGCAACACCGCAGAACGTGCCGCCGTCGTTGATGGGGTTCTTGAAGAAGAACTGCACGCGCTGGTCGTCGATGGGTTTCTTGCCTGTGTCGATGACTCCCTGGAGGAAGAGGTTGGCCTTCTCCAACTGGTCGTAGAAGAAGAGGTAGGCCTGCGAGAACTCCACACGCAGCGAGTCGGTGCGCTTGGCGAAGTCAGCCCTGAGCACGTTCATGCCGCTGAACATCCAGCATCGTCCGGAGCTTTTCTGGTCGGTGATGCTCTGCTTTGGGGTTTCCACAGAGAAATACGTGTCTAAAGCAGCCGCATTATGGCGGTTCTGCGCGATGTTGTCGATAGAGTTCGCTGCGATGGCATTGGCGAGAGCGTTCTCAGCCGGTGTCATCTTGTTCTGCTTCTGAATCTCAGACATCATCTTGGTTGAAATGCCACCATTCTGGGCATTCATCGTTGCCGTCATGCAAAGAGCCACGGCGAAGCTATATAAATTATGTTTCTTCATACCTTATTATATTAAAAAGAGGGACCGCGCTTTCACAAGTACAGCCCCCCCAGAATGATTTAAAAAAACCATTTTTATCCATGTGCAAAATTACAATTAATCAATTTCTTAGAAGAACAGGTAGCGGTTGTCAACCACCTGAGCCTTCATGTTAAGCTCGCGCATGAAGAGACCTGCTGCCTGCATGGCCTGCTGCTGGAGCTGTGACTCAACAGCCTTCTGGTCGAACTTCACGCCCTGGCGCTTGGCCTTCTTCACCACCTGCACCATGTATGCACCGGCATTACCCTTGATGACACGGTCGCAGAACTGACCCTGCTTTGTGGCTGCCACAACACCGCTAATTGCCGGCTCGCTGGCACCGATGGACGGAATGAATGCGGGAGCGGCGAAGGTAACCTGCTTGAGGTCGGTGACCTGTGCACCCTTAGCCTTGGCACCTGCTATGTTCTTGGCTCCGGCAAGTTTCTGCTGGAGCATCTCGTATTTCTTGTCGCGGAGGACATCCTGCTTGACGAGGTCCTTGACATCAGCGAAGTCACGGAGACCAACGGGATGAACACCAGTGAGAGCCACTACGAGCAGATGGTCGTTGTTGCCACACTCATAGAGAGGAGAAACCTCGCCCTTCTTTGAGTCAAACACCCACTTCATAGCCTCGCGTGTGGCACGCACTCCAGCCACGTTGTGCTCGGAGTTAACCATGTTCTTGCGCTCCTGAACCGTGAATCCGTACTTGGCGGCATTCTTCTCGATGGCTTCGAGAGTCTGGTTCTCGCTGACAAACTGGCTGAACTTGTTGTAGGCTGCTGAATATGTAGCCTTGGAGAAGTCGATAGCGTGCTTAACGATAGCAGTGACATACTTGTCGGTCATAGCCTTGCGGTTGACAATCTGCACGACGATGTTGCCCTGGGAGAACTCAACGTTCTTAACCTCACCTGTACCGCTATTCACCAATGTCTCGATGAACTTCTTGGTGTCGGCGTCGATGCCCTGAGCACCCTCATACATTGCACCAGTCATCCACAAAGACTTGCCCTCCTGGTTGTACTTCTTGGCGATAGCCTCGAAGTCGCCGCCAGCCTTAAGGGCGTTATAGATACTGTCAGCGGTCTTGCGTGCAGCCTCTACAGTTGCAGCGCCCACCTGAATCTGACGATACTCAACCGAGTCGGGAAGCGAAACCTTGGACACGAGCTTTACTACATTCAGAGTGTTGTCCATAGCAGTCTCGAATGGAGCTGTGGTCTGACCGACAGCCATAGAGTCAACCTTGGCCTTGATGTCCATAGGCAGAGCCTTGGCAGAAACGGCGATGCCGCTATACTGGATCTGCGACTGAGCCTTGCGCACCACCTCGGCGGGGTTAGCGCCTTCCTGGAGCTTCTTCTGAGCATCAACCATAGTTGCCATCAGAGCCTTGCGGTCGGCAGCTGAAGCTACGACCTGGAAATCCACATACTTGATGTCGCGGCTCTCCACATACTGCTCATACATGGCCTTCTTCTCTTCGTACTTGGCCTTGAGGTCAGACTCGGAAACAGTAATCTTGTTGTCGTTGATGGTGGAGTAAGCGATAGAAGCGAGCTGGATGTCGCTCTCCTCGTTCTGTGCCTCGAAAGCCATCTTGGCAGAAACGGGGTTGCTCAGCAAGCAGTGAGAGAGAAGGCTCTGGTACTTCTGGGCGAGAGTCTGCTGGCGCAGTGTCTTCTCGATGAACTTCCAGTAGTCATAGATTCTCTTGTACTGCTCAGCAGCCTGCGCTCCCTGGGGGTTAGACTGCAACTGCTTGTAGTCGGCAAGGAACTTGGTGAGCATAGACGCGTCAAAGCGACCAGTCTGCTGGTTAACGAACGGAGACTGCATGAGCATGGGGTTAGTGCCCTGCTTCATGATGTTCTGAAGCTCGGTGTCGGTAACGGTCAGACCCAACTTCTCAGCCTCGTCGGCGAGAATGGTGTTGCTGACGAATGTGTTCCACACCTGATCCTTGACCTGGTTGAGCTCATCCTCCGAGAGGTTGTCCCTACCCTGTGTCATCTTGATGACCTCCTGATACTCGTCAACGAGGTCCTGATACTCCTGTACGGAGATTTTCTTACCTAACACTTCGCCGACCTGCTGGCGCTTTTCGTTGCTTGCTGCTTCGCAAGAACGGAAGGCCTCCTCGGCGATGAAAGCGAAGAGCGCGAAGCCGATAATGATAATCAGCGTGACGCCTCTTTTACGAATTTTTCCTAATGCTGCCATTACTTTGTTTTATTGTTTTTTATTTATATTGTCATTTTAGTGCGCAAAATTACAAAATTTATATCAAACAAAGGAAAAAAAGTGGAAAAAAATCTATTTCTTCACTACTTTTAACCTCACAAGTTCGATTTTTGTCATTGTTGACTTCACTATTTTGAATTCCAAGTCACCAATCTGCACAATTTCGTTGAGTTTTGGGAAACTCTGGTACTCGTGCAGGATGAGCCCTCCAACTGTCATATATTCGTCACTCTCGGGTAGTTCGAGACCGAACATCTCGTTCACCTTTTCTATCTCCAGTCGGGCTGAGAGCAGGTAGTCGCCGTCGTCGGTCTGACGCGCCACATAGTTGCTGGTGTCGTGCTCGTCCTCTATGTCGCCGAATATCTCCTCGACGATGTCCTCAAGGGAGACAAGTCCGCTTGTGCCTCCGAATTCGTCCACCACGACACCTATTGACTTCTTCTGCTGCATGAAGGTGTGCATGAGTTTCTTGGCTGCCATAGTCTCGGGGACGTAGGGCAGCGTGCGTATGCCTTCGCGCCATTTCTCGGGATTGCGGAACATCTCGGATGAATGGATGTAGCCGATGATATGGTCGATGTCGTCCTTATACACGATTATCTTGGAGAATCCGCTCTCGATAAACCTGTTGCGCAGTTCTTCGACGGTGCAGTCCTCCACATCCACTGCCTCAATCTCGGTGCGCGGCACCATGCAGTCCCTGACCTTGGTGTCGGAGAAGTCGAGGGCGTTGTGGAATATCTTCACCTCGTCGGTGATTTCCTCGTCATCCTTGGCATTCTCGATACTGCTCTGCACGAGATAGTCGAGATCCACGCGCGTGAATCCTGCTCCCTCCTTCTGCTTTTCCATCTTCACTCCCATAATGAGCAGCATCGCCCTGGAGAGGAACGTTGAGAATCGGGATATTGGATAAAGGATGACATAGAATATCATCGCGGGGATGGCAAAGAGCGAGAGCATCGTGTTGGGATTGCTCTTGCAGATGGTCTTGGGCAGGAACTCTCCTGTGAAGAGCACCACCACGGTTGACAGTATCGTGTCGGCAGTGACCCGCTCGCCGTCGCCAAGTCCACTGAACAGCGTGGTGTCGAATATCTGTGCAAACAGGATGCCATAGATGACGAGGGCGATATTGTTTCCCACAAGCATCGTCGAGACGAAGTTGTTGGGGTGGCGATAGAAGAAGCTGATGGCGCGCTGGCTGGGGCTGCCGCTCGTGTCCATCTCCGCCAGCAGACGGTTGCTCGACACGAACGCTATCTCCATTCCCGAGAAGAATGCGGAGAGCACCATGGTGGCTATCAATGCTATAACTGTATCTGTCATTGTATTTTCTTTTTCTGTGGCACTGCCTTCTGACGCTGTTCCTTTTGGATGGAGTCGGCGTGAGTGGAGTCATTGCCGGTGGTGGTTGAGGGCGATGTCTCGTCCTTCTTGTCCATATCCGCCTTGATGAACGAGCCCTTGGAGTTGCTCACTGTGTAGTGGCGCATGTTCTCGTCGCTGCGGAAATATGTGCCCTCAAGCGTGCGCTCGGGGGTGATTACCTTGGAATACTTGTTGGAGTAGAGTTCGTGTGCCACACCGTCCCAGAAGAGTTCCTCGCTCTGGAATCTCAGTCCGTTGACATTGCGCAGACGCACCCTGCCCCGCAGTTCCCACAGTTTCAGCTGGTCGTAATACCATGCCGTGTCTGCCTGTATATATCCCTCGATATGGAATTTCTCGTCGAACTGCTCCATGAATATTCCGCAGATGAATGTCCATCGCGACGGATTCTTTATGGTGTTGACATCCCAACGCTCGGTGACGATGCGGTATTTTATCACACCGGAGTCGGATATCAGTGTGTTAACCCCGTAGGAGGTCATCATCGACACTGAGTCGCGGTCGTGGATTGCAGGTGCAATATGCTCCTTCTCCTCAGAGCACGACGCCATGAGGAGAAACAAGCAGAAGAGCAGCACACTTCCCGCCTTCGCCACCTTATTATATATATATATACGATTCAAAGTGTTATTCTTTAATCTCGCGGAGCGACTTTAATTCTTCAATCTTTCAATCTTTCAATTTTTCAATCTTTCAATTTTTCAATCTTTCAATACCATCACTCCACTTTCCACTTCATGAACCAACGCTCGTTGAATGTGAGTCCGATATTGATCCTGAAGGTGTTCTCGGTGATGAGGTCCTTGGCTGACGCCCTCACCCACTGTGCACTGATGTTGAGCATCGAGCGGTTGTTCCATGCATTGACAATGGGGATGCCGAAACCTGCGCTGACGCTGTATTCCTTGGGACCGTCCTGTCCGTTGACCTTGATGTAGGGGGTGTTGTAGGACACGCCAAGGCGATAGTTGACGCGATTGAGAAACTTGCGGCTCATCGCGTTAGGCACCCACTGCGTGCCGAGGGTCAGCTTGTGGCGGTCCTTGAGCAGTCCGCCCACCTTCTTATATTCGCCTGTGACGGCGTTGAGTTCAGGAATGTCGCAGCTGCCCCACTTCTGCATGGTGTAGTCCAAGCCAACGGTGAGCGAGTTGTTGTGGGTCCATGATACTCCCACGCCTAAGGACGTTGGAATATGGAGTCCATCAGCCACCCTGAGTGTGTCGTATGATGCGACACCAGTCTGAGGGTTGCTGATGATGGTGACCAGTTCGGGGTCGCTTTTTAGGCTGTGTCCGAGTCCGTAGGTGAGACCCAGTACTGTGACATCCTTCTTTCCCCACTTGTGTTCCCATTGCAATCCGAGGTCGAGCTTATAGTTTCTGACGATGGCAGAATAGTTTCTCTGCACCGAGTTGACATATCCGTCACTGTTCTCCACCGACACGCTCTTGTCATAGGAGCCCCATAGATATCCAATGTTGGCACCAATGGAGAATCCCTTGTAGAAATTCCATCCCGCACCGACGAAGGCCTCGTGAACGCCTCCCGAACCGCTGTGCGATTCAGTGCTTCTGGAAGAAGGCTGCCCCTCGGAATCCGTACCCACCACACTGCTGCTGCTGTAGCTGTAGCCGATGTTGGTAAACGGCAATATACCGAAACTGAATCCCACCTTCGGCAAGATGCGGAACAATCCGACAACATACTCGAAGTCAGAATTGTTGGCATTGATTTTCTTGGATGTTCCGTCGGCATAAACCTCCTTGAAGTTGGTCACCTGTCCCGACAGACCTGCGTCAAACAGCATGGTCAGCGAATCCACCGCCGAATATGAGGCAGGGTTGAGTGTGTTGACCTGACTGGAGAATCTCAGTCCCAGTCCCAATCCGTTCATGCCACGGTTGCCTCCCTGCGACTGGTCGGACAATACACCGAGACCGAATTGGCTGTAAGGTGAGTTTGTGCCACTTTGTGCATTGACAGTCAATGCGGCTGCGCATACGATAGCGCCAATTATTGTCTTTTTCATCAATTATATATAACGACTTAAAATATTTTCTTCTCAATAACTATTGTTTTTTATACTCTAATATGCAGTTCAACCCATAGCTGAGTATGAAATCGTCTGCAAAGATGCGCATTTTTTCTGAAATGTGCAAATCGAGATGCACTCCGCCCGTTAAATAAACCAAAAGACGGGGATATTTTAATAAAAAATCACTTATATAGCCCTCAATTTCACGTCTTATACCATTTAAGACACCACTTCGGATGGCGGTTTCGGTGGAATATCCCACTTCGGGAGTATCGCCGTGGCGACTCACGAGCGGCAGTTTTGACGTGTGCTCGTTGAGGGCCTTCAGCCTCAGTTTTGGTCCCGGGGAAATGTTTCCGCCAAGATACTCACCATTGGCGCTGACAAAGTCGTAGGTGATACATGTGCCCACGTCAATCACTAATACATCCGTGCCACCGCCCTTGACGTATGCCCCCACGGCAGCGGCGAGCCTGTCGGCGCCGAGTGTGTGGGGAGTGGCATACTTTATGGTGAGCGGCACCGGGGTGACTCCCGGAACAAGCCTTATCACCTCGAACGGCAACTCGCTGATGGTCCTCTCCATCCCGTCGGGCATATCCACCACCGACGAGACAATGCCCCGGTTGAAGGGATA
Organism: Prevotella sp.; assembly: GCA_051869395.1. GTDB lineage: Bacteria > Bacteroidota > Bacteroidia > Bacteroidales > Bacteroidaceae > Prevotella. The sequence goes on along the minus strand of JBJEAV010000150.1, from coordinate 6,383 downwards.
TGCAGAGAGAAAACGGGTGAACTTTTCAAGCTCATCATAGTCAGCAGTGCATACCTCAACAGGCGCGTCGCCATCGAAAGCGACCAACTTTATGCAGGTGTTTCCTGCGTCGATTATGAGGTTCATTTCTATTAAATTCAATTTCAGGGTGCAAAATTATTGAAAAAAATCGAGATAATCGAATGTTTTTCCAAAAAAAGACATTAAATTTGCACCGTGAAAAATATAAAAGATACATACAAGAGGCTATTCGTCGGCATATTTACGCTGATTGTCAGCCAGTTAGGCTTCGCACAGCAGTCTGACTCCATAGAAGTCAGTTTGCTGACTTGTGCACCGGGCAACGAAGTTTACAGCCTTTACGGGCATACAGCCCTCAGATATCACGATTTGCGCACTGGCGAGGACTTTGCGTTCAACTACGGCGTGTTCAACTTCAACCGCCCGTTCTTCTCGCTGCGGTTTCTCTTCGGTCTCACCGACTACGAGCTTGGCGTGTATCCCTTCCCGCTCTTCGCCAAGGAATACGGGCGCAGGGGAAGCCAGGTGACCGAGCAGGTGATCAACCTCACCACCGAGGAGAAGAAGGCACTGCACAAGGCGCTCATCGAGAACTATCGCCCCGAGAACCGGGAATACCGCTACAATTTCCTATATGACAACTGCACCACCAGGGCACGCGACATTCTGGAAAGGAACATCAACGGGAGGGTGAAATACGTCAACAGCGATAATCCCCTGACCTATCGCGAGATGGTTCACCAGTATAACTCGAAATACCCTTGGGCGGCATTTGGAGTGGATTTGGCATTGGGAGCGGCTGCCGACATCAAGGTTGACGGACGCCAACAGCAGTTCCTGCCCGACTATATGATGATGGATGCCGAGAAGGCCCAAATACTCAGCGACGGATTCTTCCGCCCGTTAGTGGCAGAATCACGCAGCGCGGTGGAGCCAGGGGTGAACGTCGTCGAGACCTCATTCCCGCTCACTCCCACCGAGTGCGCCTTGATACTGCTAGCATTGTCGTTGGCAGTGATGGCAATGGAATGGCGGCGCAAGAGGATCTATAGGGTATGGGACACCATATTGATGACATTGGCGGGAGTGGCAGGCATCTTCATGCTCGCACTGTTCTGCTCGCGCCATCCCACCACAAGCACCAACCTGCAGTTGCTGCTGCTCAATCCCCTGCCCCTGTTTTTCATCTACAGGCTATGGCGCAAGCCGCAGGACAAACTCTTCTGGAAGATTTCGGCAACACTCCTGCTGCTGTTCTTCGCGGGAACGTGCATACAAAACTACGCAGAGGGCATGGTGCTCGTGGGCATAACCCTCATGACAAGATGTATCATTCACTTAAAGCCATGAACAAGAGACAGTTTTCACTAACACTCATAGTAGCACTCGCATACGCCGCACGACTTGAGGCACAGGTGATACAGTCGGCGCCAAGGTTAGTGGTGAACATCACCATCGACCAGCTGCGCTCCGACTATCTGGAGGCATTCTCCCCACTCTACGGCAGCTACGGCTTCAAGAGGCTCCTCTCGGAGGGACGGGTATATGGCAACGCCTCATATCCGTTCCAGCCCATCGACCGCGCCTCTGCCATCACCGCCATCCTCACCGGCACTACACCTTATTATAATAGTATAGTGGCAGAGCGATGGCTCGACCGCAACACTCTCCGACCAGTGTATTGCGTGGATGACAACAAGTTTAAGGGATTAGGCACCGCCACAGGCTCCTCGCCCAAGAACGTCCTCAGCAGCACCATCGGCGACGAGCTGAAGGTGTATTCGCAGGGCAAGGCCATCGTATATTCCATCGCCCCCACACGCGATGCCGCCATACTCTCGGCAGGACATGCCGCCGACGCAGCGATATGGATCGACGACGAAAGCGGGGAATGGTGCTCGTCAACATATTACGACAAGGAACTGCCCAACTGGGTGAGCGAATACAACCGCCTGTTTCCAGCCCTTAAGGAAATAGCGGGAAAGGAATGGACTCCCGACAACTACTACACGGGCAACTTCACCTATTTCATGGGGAAAAGCTCGCAGACAACCTTCTCCCACAAGTTCAACAGCGACAGAAGGTTCCGCGAATACAAGGCAAGCGCACTCGTCAACGACAATGTGACGAAAACCGCTCTTCACTGCATAAAGAGCACCGACATGGGCAAGGACGGCATCACCGACCTGCTCAACCTCACCTACTATGCCGGCAACTTCGACCACCGCACCCTGGCAGAATGTCAGCTTGAGATGCAGGACACCTACGTAAGGCTCGACAAGCAGATAGCCGCCCTCATCAGCGGCATTGAGCTGATAGTGGGCCAGAAGAACGTGATGTATGTCATCACCAGCACCGGATACAGCGACGAGGAAGGCAACGACTATGCCAAATACAAGGTGCCGACAGGCATCTTCTATATCAACCGCATAGCCAACCTGCTCAACATGTACTACGGAGCGCTGTGGGGACAGGCAAGGTATGTGGACACATATCTCGGCAACCAGATATACCTCAACCACCAGCAACTGGAGAACAAGCGCATAACCTTGGCCGACGCCACACAGAGGGCGCAGGAGTTCCTCTCGATGGTGGCTGGCATACGCAACGTATATACAGGACAGCAACTTCTGTCGAACACCAACCCCAACATCCACAAGATACGCAACGGCTACTCTCAGGAGCGCTGCGGCGACATACTCGTGGAGGTCAACCCGGGATGGCGCATACTCAACGAGGACAACATGGAGAACACACTCTCAAGGGCCTCGTACATACAGTTTCCTATAATAATGTTCGGCTGTGGAGTGAAGTCGGGACGCATCGACGACAACGTCACCGTTGACCGCATCGCACCCACGCTGAGCAAGTCAATTCGCATCCGTGCACCCAATGCTTGCTCTTCAGAACCCCTGTTTTGAAGAAAAAAACGCAAATAATCAGTGAATTATGCACGATTACGGAATATTTTTCGTAATTTTGCACGGAATTTTGAATTGTAGGAAATAAAAAAGAAAAAAAAATATGAATTTTACAAAGTTTTTAAAGTCGCTTTTCGGCGACAAGTCATCAAGGGACATGAAGCTCATCCAGCCCTTCGTGGAGCAGGTGAAAGCAATCTCTCCCAATATCGAGAAGCTCGACAACGACGCTCTCCGTGCCAGGACACAGGAGATAAGAAAAAACATCCAGGAATCTGCCAACGACAAGCGCAAGCAGATTGACGAACTGAAGGCTAAGATCGAGGACACGCCCATCGACGAGCGCGCCGACATCTTCGCACAGATTGACAAGATTGAGAAGGAAATACTCGACCTGTTTGAGGAGAAACTCAACGAGGCAATGCCCGAGGTGTTCGCCATCGTGAAGGAAACGGCAAAGAGATTCGCCACAAACGAGGAGACAGTGGTCACTGCCACGGACTTCGACCGCGAACTGGCGGGAGACCCACGCAAGGACTTCATCACCATCGACGGCGACAAGGCCATCTACCACAACCACTGGACCGCCGGAGGCAACGACCTCAAGTGGGAGATGGTGCACTATGACGTGCAGCTCTTCGGTGGCGTCGTGCTCCATCAGGGAAAAATTGCCGAGATGGCAACCGGTGAGGGTAAGACTCTCGTGGCAACACTGCCTGTGTTCCTCAATGCCCTCACGGGCAACGGAGTGCATGTGGTAACCGTGAACGACTACCTCGCCAAGCGTGACTCCGAGTGGATGGGACCTCTGTATATGTTCCACGGACTGTCGGTGGATTGCATCGACAAGCACCAGCCCAACTCCCCCGCCCGCCGCAAGGCTTATCAGGCAGACATCACCTTCGGAACAAACAACGAGTTCGGTTTCGACTACCTGCGCGACAATATGGCAAACTCGCCCGACGACCTCGTGCAGCGCTCACATAACTACGCCATCGTCGATGAGGTTGACTCAGTGCTTATCGACGACGCGCGTACCCCGCTCATCATCTCAGGTCCGGTGCCCAAGGGCGACGACCAGATGTTCGAGGAATACCAGCCACTCGTGGAGAAACTCGTGGATGCTCAGCGCAAGCTCGCCACACAGTTCCTCGCCGAAGCAAAGCAGAAGATCACCGAGGGAAAGGAAAAGAACGACCAGAAACTGCTCGACGAGGGTTTCCTCTCGCTCTACCGCTCCCACAAGTCGCTGCCCAAGAACAAGCCCCTCATCAAGTATCTCTCTGAGGAGGGCATCAAGGCTGGTATGCTCAAGACCGAGGAGATATACATGGAAAACAACAACCGCAAGATGCCGGAATGCGTGAAACCGCTGTATTTCGTGGTTGACGAGAAACTCAACTCCTGCGACCTCACCGACAAGGGTACGGAATGGCTCGCCAAGCAGGTGAACGACAAGGAACTCTTCGTGCTGCCTGACATCGCATCACAACTCTCAGCCCTTGAACTCGAAGACCTCGACGACCAGGCCCGCCTCGACAAGAAGGACGCACTGCTCAACCACTATGCCGTGCAGAGCGAACGTGTGCACACCCTTCAGCAGCTGCTCAAGGCATACACCATGTTCAACAAGGATGACGAGTATGTCGTTATCGACGGCGAGGTGAAGATTGTGGATGAGCAGACCGGACGTATCATGGAGGGACGCCGATGGAGCGACGGACTGCATCAGGCAGTGGAGGCAAAGGAGCACGTGAGGGTGGAAGCCGCCACACAGACCTTCGCCACCATCACGCTGCAGAACTACTTCCGCATGTATCACAAGCTCGCAGGTATGACCGGTACCGCCTCCACCGAGGCCGGCGAGTTCTGGGACATCTACAAGCTCGACGTTGTGGAGATCCCCACCAACCGCCCCATAGCACGTATAGATATGGACGACCGTGTGTATAAGACAGCACGCGAGAAATACAACGCCGTGATTGACGAGATTCAGCAGATGCGCGAGAGCGGACGTCCGACACTTGTGGGTACCACTTCTGTGGAAATATCAGAACTTCTGTCCAAGATGCTCAATATGCGAAAGATACCTCATCAGGTGCTCAATGCCAAGCTCCACCAGAAGGAGGCAGACATCGTGGCCCTCGCGGGTCAGAGCACCAACGGTCTGGGAGCCGTCACCATCGCCACCAACATGGCAGGTCGTGGTACCGACATCAAGCTCTCGCCTGAGGTGAAGGCTGCCGGCGGTCTTGCCATCATCGGTACCGAGCGCCACGAGAGCCGCCGCGTTGACCGTCAGTTGCGCGGACGTGCCGGACGTCAGGGTGACCCCGGTTCATCTGTCTTCTACGTTTCACTTGAGGACAAGCTGATGCGCCTCTTCGCTTCCGAGCGTATAGCAAGCGTCATGGACCGCTTCGGATTCAAGGAGGGCGAGAGAATCGAAAGCCCGATGATATCCAAGAGTATCGAGCGCGCGCAGAAGAAGGTCGAGGAGAACAACTTCGGTATCCGTAAGCGCCTGCTCGAATACGACGACGTGATGAACAAGCAGCGCACCGTGGTGTATGAGAAGCGCCGCCATGCCCTCATGGGCGAGCGCATCGGTATGGACATCTCCAACACCATCTGGGACCGCGTTGTCAACATCATCGAGAACAACGACTACGAGGGATGCAAGGAAGGCTTCATCCGCATCTTCGGTATCGAGGTGCCCTTCAGCTACGACCAGTTTGTTGACGAAAAACACGAAGACCTCGCCGAAAGCTCATTCCAGCAGGCCATGGCAGCCTTCAAGCGCAAGACCGACCGCATACAGACATTGGCAATGCCTATCATACGCCAGGTGTATGAAAACCAGGGCGACCGCTTCGAGCGCATCATGGTGCCCATCACCGACGGACGCCGCATGTACAACATCCCCTGCAACCTGAAGGAGGCATACGACTCAGAGTGCAAGTCCATAGTCAAGCAGTATGAGAAGATGATTCTGCTGCACATCATCGACGAGTGCTGGAAGGAGAACCTGCGCGAACTCGACGAGCTGAAGCACAGTGTGCAGAACGCATCATACGAGCAGAAAGACCCGCTGCTCATCTTCAAGCTGGAGAGCGTGAAACTGTTCGACTCGATGGTTGACAATATGAACAACCGCATCGTCAGCATCCTCATGCGCAGCGGCATCCCCGAACTGCAGCAGGCTCCTCAGGAGGCTCCACAGGAAATGCCCCAGCAGAACAAGAAGCCTGAATACACCGAGACCAAGCGTGACATCAACGAGGAACAGCTGCGCGACCCCAACCAAGCCGCTGCAGCCGCCCATGACACACGCGAGCAGCAGCGCCGCACTCCCATCATGAAGGACAAGCTCCCCGGACGCAACGACCCATGCCCATGCGGCAGCGGCAAGAAGTTCAAGAACTGCCACGGAAGGGGAAT
>JBJEAV010000149.1:0-3097 GCA_051869395.1 Prevotella sp. | reverse complement strand
CTTGTAGTAGTGGAGAAACCGTCATCGCTCTCGAGGATTGCCTCGCGGCATTTGATGCCAGTGATGGCATAGCCGTATTTCTGACAGATGGCTATGTTGGATGATATAATGTCCTGCGACAGCAAAGGACGCACGGCATCATGCACCAACACCAAGTCATCATCAGCGATTCCCGCATCCTTTAATCCATATATACCATTATGTATGGATTCCTGTCCGTTGCTTCCCCCCGGGAAAATCCACTTCAGCTTAGTCACCATAAACTGATTGGCATACGATTGCAACACCGTCTGCCAACCGTCGAGACATACTACAGCAATACCGTCGATGTCAGGATGTTTCTGGAAAGCCAACATCGTATGAATGATTATCGGACAGTTGTCCACATGCATAAACTGCTTGGGAATATCCTGTCCCATCCTATTTCCTGACCCTCCTGCTATAATCAATGCGTAGTTCATAATATCCTAATCATTAATTCCTAATTCCTAATTCCTAATTTCCCCAGCGCTTCCTCCCTCGTCTCCTTGCGGTCGAGATTGACGTAAGCCCTATGATGTTTCTCCACCCTCTGTTCCTCTGGCGGAAACTGCATATAGTCACCAAAGAAGTGGCGCAGATACTTGTCATACTCCTGCGGCAGCGGCACCTCAATATCCTCAAACGGGAACATCTTTCCCTCGCCGAGCCATTCCTTCGGAAAGACCTCCTTGAAGCCGTAAGAACCAGTATATACCTGCACATTGCGTGCCTTGTCATAATCATAGCGATGACTTATCTCGTCCATCTGTGCAATAAGATGACTGCGCACCTTAGATCTACAGAAGAAAGCAATCGTCTTGATTACAAACCTTCCCCACTCCTTGGGGTCAGTGAGCAACTGCATATATTCTCCAAATGAATTGTGAGTGGATATTGCATTCAGACGGTTGATAATCTTGGTGTATTTCGCCTTCAACAGCTTTGCCTTCTCCACGTCGTCGTCAGTGGCGTCCAAGGGGAATATATCCACATACAAACCTGTGACACAAGGTATATGTCTGTCCTCAATGAGAGTAGTGTTCCTGTTTGAAATCTTTGAGAAATACAATGGATAGGTAGGGTCGGAATACGGCGTGATGATTTCATAATTGCCGAAATCCTCCTCCTTGGCTATCTGAAGCAGTCGGTCGTAGTCGGGCCTTGGCATGATGACATCAATGTCGTCGTCCCAAGGTATGATGCCGTGATGGCGCACCGCCCCTATTGCAGTACCCGCACAGCAGTAGTATCTGAGTTGATGCCTTTCGCATATCTGCATAAAGGCCTTTAGTATATCAAGAATAGTGGCATTCCACCGTTTCTTCACCTTTTTAATATCCATAACACCTTGTAGTTTATATCCACAATACCGTCAATTGTTCTTATTTAGCGTACAAAGTTAGTGTTTTTTTTGTTTTCCACAAAATATTATCCGCCTTTTTTTCCCAATATCAGATTATTATATTAATTTTGCAGCCAAAAATACAGTCAAGACATGGACAACCTGAAAGAAAAGACGGCAAAGGGACTGCTTTGGGGAGCACTGAACAGCAGTACGATGCAGGTGCTGAACCTTGTGTTCGGCATCTTCCTCGCCCGAATGCTCTCACCCCACGACTATGGCATTGTGGGTGTGCTCGCCATATTCAGTCTTATCGCCGGCAACCTGCAAAGCAGCGGATTCACCCAGGGACTCACCAACATCAAGCAACCCACGGCAAACGACTACAACTCCGTGTTTTGGTTTAATGTCTCGGTGAGCATCGTGTGCTATGTCGTTCTGTTCTTCTGCGCTCCGCTGATAGCGTGGTTTTTCCATTCCGACGAACTCATTCCACTATCACGTTTTGTATTCCTCGGATTCCTGATTTCCTCGTTCGGAATAACCCGCAATGCCATAATGTTCAAGAAGATAATGGCTCGCGAGAGGGCTATGACGGGATTTATATCTCTCTTGATTTCAGGGGCTTGCGGCATTGTGTTGGCATACAACGGCATGGCTTATTGGAGCTTGGCATGGCAGTCGGTGTTGTTTGTATTGATACAGAATATATGCCGATATTATTACACGTGTCATCTATGGCGACCGTCGTTGCATGTGGATTTCACTCCCATCAAGAAGATGTTCCCCTTCAGCGTGAAGATACTCGTCACCACCATCATCAACACCATCAACAACAATGTACTGACGTTCATCTTCGGCAATCTCTTCCCGATGAAAACAGTGGGCAATTTCTCACAGGCAATGAAATGGGACACCATGGCTTACACCACCATCTCGGGAACGATAGAACAGGTGGCTCAACCGATACTTGTAGAAATAGCCGACGACAAGGACCGCGAACTGCGTGTGTTCCGCAAGATGATGCGCTTCACGGCATTTCTTGTCTTCCCATGTCTCTTCGGTCTTTCGCTTGTGGCTGAGGAGTTTATCCTCGTCACCATCTCCGCCAAATGGATAGACAGTGTGCCCTTGCTCCAGATACTTTGTATAGGCGGAGCCTTCATGCCTTTCTATACGATGTATCAGCATCTTGTGATTTCAGCCGGACGCTCGGATATATACATGTGGTGTAACATCGGGCAGATTATCCTTCAGATAGCCATCATCATTACCTTCCACTCCTTCGGTATAGTGACGATGGTGATAGCCTATACCGCCTTCACTATAGCATGGCTTGGCGTATGGCATATATTTGCCAAGCGGCTTATAGGGATAAGATATAGGGATTTGTTCAAGGACATTGCCCCGTTTATGCTTGCCTCGGCAGGAGTGATGATTGTCACTCATTATCTCACAATCTTATTGTCCAATAGCATCGCTCCATATATCGCCACACCTTATATTCTTCTTCCCCTGAGGATAGTAATTGCGGGGATATTATATTACGGTGTGATGAAGGTGGCAAGAGCGAAGATTATGGATGAATGTATCAGCTATGTTAAGCGCAAGCGATAGCGGTGTTTATTTAGGAGTCTGCCTGCTATCAAATGATCTTTTGCTAACTGGCAAAAGATCTTCTAAGAGCTAACAAATGACCTTCTAAGCCCTGACAAATAACCTTCTAAGCCCTGA